>JABDQZ010000269.1 GCA_013041975.1 Gammaproteobacteria bacterium | reverse complement strand
TCCAGATGCTGTAAAGGCATCCATGGCATGTTTCAGGTGCTCGCTGGGCTCCATTTTTGTAAAATCCATGTACAGCTCGGCAAATTCATTGCTTGAAACATTGTACTTCTCTTTCAAATCAATCTGCTGGCGATCAGAAAGGCTCGCATTAACCTGATGATTCTTGTCCTTGTATTTCTTACCCAGTTCGACTTCCATATTGTCCAGGTATGTTTCGGCAATCTCCACTACAAGGTCTTCGTATTTTTCCAGAAGGGTTTGTGACATCGATTAAATTCTCATACAAATAGGTTAGTGAAATAATAATGAAAAGCGGGTTTAGATTTCAAACAATTCGTTAACCCGGTCCAGGTCAGCCTGCGTATCAACGCCAATACCCGGAGAAGCCCTGGCACTACTGACATGAATTTTTTTTCCATGCCAGAGCACTCTTAACTGTTCCAGCGATTCAATCTCTTCGGTTGGAGCCGCTGACCAGTTAACAAATTTATTCAGGAAACCTGCCCTGTAGGCATATAAACCGATATGCCTGGCAAACAGCTCAAGATTGGCGGGTTGTTTCAGACCATTATTGAAATCATTTCTGTGCCAGGGAATCGGCGCCCTGCTGAAATACTGGGCATATCCCTCCTGGTCAGTGACAACCTTGACGACATTCGGGTCGATAACATCGTCAAAATTTTCAATCGGCACACTCAGGGTGGTCATCATGGCATCCTCATGGCTTGCCATGTCTTCTGCAACCTGGCCGATCAGAACAGCCGGCATTTCAGGTTCATCTCCCTGCACGTTGACGATGATATCGTCATCAGCCCATTGCTTAATGGATACCACCTCAGCCAGTCTATCAGTACCGCTCTGGTGGGTATCCGCCGTCATACAGGCCTGGCCGCCAAAAGCATGAACAGCATCATAAATTCGTTGATCATCCGTCGCCACAATGATTTCTTCAGCATGACTTTTTTCAGCCTGTCGATAGACATGTTCAATCATGGGTTTACCGGCAATTTCCAGCAAGGGTTTACCAGGCAGGCGGCTGGACTGGTAGCGGGCTGGTATGACGACTTTGAAAGAATTCATAGACAGATTGAAAGATCAGACTTCTTCTATTGCTTCGAGTTCACGAGCCTCATCAACAAGCATGACTGGAATATCATCCTTTATCGGATAAGCCAGACGATCCAGTTTGCAGATCAGTTCCTGATTCTTCTTGTCAAAAACCAGCTCACCCTTGCAGACCGGGCAAACCAGTATATCAAGCAGTTTCCTGTCCATCTTTCATGTCCTCGAGTAATTCATAAAAACGCTGTACGAAGGCCGCTTCTGGCTGTGCACTGACTTCCAGATACCAGTGGCGATCATCAGAAAAATACTGGCACTTTACTGCATCCTTCTCTGTCATGATAACAGGAAGGTCATCTTCAAACTCGATATCTGCCCTGGTGAAATCATGATGATCATCAAATGCATGTTCGATAATATCCAGTCCATCGTTAATGAGCAGCTGAAAAAACTGTGCTGTATTGCCAATTCCGGCAACGGCATGAACTGTACTGCCAGCAAAACCGGACAAGGGTTGTGAGCTATGATTTCCCATTGATATCAGTTCACCATGACGCATTTTCATACTGCATTCATCGAAAGTAGCTGCTCCGTTGCTGATCTTGATATCGACATGTTCGAGGCGCCACAGACCTTCTCTTAACGGACCGGCTGGCAATAAAAAACCATTACCAAAACGTCTTTTGCCATCAATCACGGCGATCTCGATGTCACGACCCAGGCCATAGTGCTGCATACCATCATCAGATAGCAGGATGTCGCAATTCGAATTTTCCAGCAACGCCTTGCCAGCCAGATAACGATCCGGACCAACTGCCATGGGGCACCCTGTGCGCCGGGAGATCAGTATCGCTTCATCACCCACCGCCTTGGGATCGCTGTCTGGTCTCACCTGCTGAGGCCAGGTACGCGCCTTACCACCATAACCTCGCGAGATAATGCCCGGCTTATACCCTTTTGCCTTGAGATAATCTGCCAGCCAGACTACCAGTGGTGTTTTACCGGTACCGCCAACCGTGATATTGCCTACAATCACCACTGGCACATCAAGCCGCTCAACCTTGAAAATTCCAATACGGTAAAAAACACGCCTGAAAAGGGAAACCAGGAAAAAAACAGCTGTCAGCGGTAATAGCAGATAAGCCAGCGGCGAATTGCCATACCAGATACGTTCAATCATCCGCAGCCGCGTCAGATTGGCGCGTGGCAAAAGTCATTTGTGTCATACCGAGCTGGCTGGCGACGTCCAACACTGTGATGACCGACTGATGAGGCGCTTTGCCGTCAGCTGAAATCACAACCGGCAGATCCGTTTTGTTTTTGGCAACCTTGATTAACATGCGTTTGAGCGTGTCTGCATCCGATTTCAGCAGCTCTTCATTGTTGACGAAATACTTACCTTCAGAATTGACACCTACGGAGATAATCTTGGGGTCCTTGTCGACGATCTCGGAAGATTCAGCTTCAGGTAATTTGATTTCTATCTGTGCCTGCTTGTCAAACGTGGTCGACACCATGAAAAAGATCAGCAGCAAAAATACCACGTCAATCAGCGGTGTCAGGC
>JABDQZ010000266.1 GCA_013041975.1 Gammaproteobacteria bacterium | reverse complement strand
ACCTGACGGTGGCTCGCGCTTTTATTATTTCTGCCTGTCAACACAGGATGATCTTTTCGAAGATTTGCCGTATTCTTTCAACCCCGAAAACCAATACAAAAACAGCCTCAATGTCCGAAACCTCTTTCAGTCAGATAGCCGATCAGCCAGTCAACCCGGTTGACTATGAAACGGATTCGCTTCGCATTCCTCCACATTCCATTCAGGCCGAGCAATCGGTGCTTGGTGGTTTAATGTTAAGCAATTCCAGCTGGGACAATGTGGCAGACCGGGTGGTTCGTGAAGATTTTTATCGTCGTGAACACCAGCTGATTTTTAATGCCATCAGGGTGCTTGCCGATGCGCAGAAACCCTTTGATGTCGTGACGCTTTCGGAAGAACTGGAACGCAATGGTGCCCTGGATGAAGCCGGTGGAATGAGTTATGTCGGCACACTGGCCTCGGATACCCCGAGTGCGGCCAACATTCGTGCCTATGCTGATATCGTTCGCGAGCATTCAGTAAAAAGACAACTGATTCGGGTGGGTACTGAAATTGCCGACAGTGGTTTCCAAACCGAGGGGCGTTCTGTCAGCGATTTGCTTGATAGTGCCGAGTCCAGCGTGTTCGAAATCGCCGAACAGCAGGCCAAGGGCAAGACTGGATTCAAGGATATTAAAAACCTGCTGACAACGGCGATGGATCGCATCGAAACCCTTTATCATGCAGATGAACCTATTACCGGTTTATCAACCGGATTTTCAGACCTGGATAATATGACCTCCGGTCTGCAAAAGTCTGACCTGATAATTGTTGCCGGCCGTCCATCCATGGGTAAAACGACTTTTGCGATGAACCTGGCAGAAAATGTCGCTATTCAGGGACAAATGCCGGTCGCCGTTTTTTCCCTGGAGATGCCGGGTGACCAGCTTGTCATGCGTATGCTTTCCTCACTGGGTCGTATAGATCAACACCGTTTGCGTACTGGTAAACTGGAAGATGATGAATGGCCCAGGCTGACATCCGCTGTGAGTATTCTTTCAGAAGCCAGGTTACATATCGATGACTCGGCTTCGTTAACGCCAACAGAAATTCGCGCGCGCTCGCGCCGCTTGATGCGTGAGCATGGCCAGCTCGGACTGATTGTGATCGACTATCTGCAGTTGATGCAGGCACCCGGTGCCGGTAATAACCGTACCGAAGAAATTTCTGTGATTTCGCGTTCTCTCAAGGCACTGGCAAAGGAACTGAATGTGCCCGTTATTGCACTGTCTCAGCTGAATCGCAATCTTGAACAACGCCCCAACAAACGTCCGGTGAATTCTGATCTCAGGGAATCGGGTTCTATCGAGCAGGATGCCGACATTATTGCTTTCGTTTATCGCGATGAGGTCTATAACGAAGAGAGTCCTGACAAGGGCATTGCAGAAATAATTATCGGCAAACAGCGTAATGGCCCGATTGGTACCTGCCGTCTGACCTTCATGGGTCAGTTCACCAAGTTCGAAAACTTCATCGACAATACCTACGGTGGTGACGACTACTATGGCTGATGCCGCTCAGCGTGGCCTGGGGCCACAAGCCATCATCAACCTCGAGGCACTTCGTCATAACCTTCAAATCGTCAGGCAACTTGCGCCAGGATCCGGTATCGTTTCAGTGATCAAGGCGGATGCCTATGGTCATGGTATGTTGCAGGTGGCCCGCGTATTGTCAGATTCCGATATTCTTGCCGTTGCCCGTGTTTCAGAAGGTGTAACACTCAGAGAGTCAGGTATTGACCGGCCAATACTGGTCCTTGAAGGCTTTTTCGAATTATCTGAAATTAAATCAGCGATTGAACATCGTCTGCAGATCACCATTCATCACACGCGCCAGATTGATATGCTGGAAACGCTGCAAGGACTTGCAGATAACGCGCTCCAATTCTGGTTGAAAGTGGATACTGGTATGCATCGCTTGGGTATGAGTGTCGAAGAAGCTCACAAAAGTCTCGCCCGCTTGCAACAGCTGCGATGTTGCTCTGGTACACCTGTTCTAATGACTCACTTTGCCAATGCGGATGATATCGATACTGATTTTACCTTAAATCAAATCAAGGCTTTCCGCGATTTTAGCGCTCAGTACGATTTTCCTCTTTCTCTGGCAAATTCTGCCGGAATTATTGCCTGGCCAGAATCTCATCAACAATGGGTACGTCCGGGGATCATGCTCTATGGTGCCAGCCCGATGCTGGGGATTAAAGGACCGGATCATCAGCTGCAGCCTGTGATGACACTGAAAAGCCAGTTAATGACGATAAACCATCTTAAAAAGGATGATTGTATCGGATATGGCAGTTGCTGGTGTTGTCCTGAAGATATGCCGGTAGGCGTCGTGGCTATCGGTTATGGTGATGGTTATCCCAGACATGCTCCATCGGGGACTCCTGTGTTGGTGAATGGACAAAGGACACAACTGATTGGAAGAGTTTCAATGGATATGGTCACTGTCGATCTACGTGGTATTGAAGCGGTTGAGGGTGATGACGTGATTCTTTGGGGGAAGGGATTAGCGGCTGAGGAAATTGCTGAGTCTGCCGGTACCATCAGTTATGAATTGTTTTGTGGTGTGACTTCAAGAGTGCGGTTTGAGTATCGTGGTTGAGCAGGCACCCGCTTATCCACCTGAATAAAAATTTACACATAACCTGAAAAAACCAAATGCCAAAAACCAACAAAGTAGAATACGTATGCCGCTCCTGTGGCAGCCAGTTTCCCAAGTGGGCAGGGCAATGTTCTGAGTGTCTTGAATGGAACACACTCGAAGAAATGGCCGCTTCTACATCAACACAAGCCAGCAAACGCTTTAGTGGCTATGCGGGCGATACGACCACTAACCTGATTAAAAAACTCGATGAAGTATCAGCAGAGAAAAGACAGCGCACCACCACAGGTTTGAGTGAACTTGATCGTGTCCTCGGTGGCGGCATGGTTGAAGGCTCGGTTGTATTGATCGGTGGTGATCCTGGTATTGGTAAATCGACGTTGCTGACGCAGACCATGGCCTACCTGTCAGATAATATGAATTGCCTGTATGTCAGTGGTGAAGAGTCAGCCGAGCAGATCAGTTTGCGGGCACGTCGACTGAACCTGCCGGTCAGTGAACTCAAGCTGCTGACCGAAACCTGTG
>JABDQZ010000264.1 GCA_013041975.1 Gammaproteobacteria bacterium | reverse complement strand
CTTGAGTATCTTGCAGTTCAGCAACGCGTACGTAAGCTAAAGGGACCCATTCTGTGCCTTGTAGGACCTCCCGGAGTGGGCAAAACATCACTGGGACATTCCATCGCAAAGGCAACCAATCGTAAATTCATACGTATGGCTCTGGGTGGTGTTCGTGATGAAGCAGAAATTCGTGGTCACCGTAAAACCTACATTGGTGCCATGCCGGGCAAGATTGTTCAAAACCTGACCAAGGCCGGAACCCGAAATCCACTCTTTTTGCTGGATGAAATTGATAAGATGGCAATGGATTTTAGAGGTGATCCTGCTTCTGCATTACTGGAAGTGCTTGATCCTGAACAGAACCACACATTCAACGATCACTATCTGGAAGTTGATTTTGATCTTTCAGAAGTCATGTTTGTCGCTACAGCCAATACACTGAATATTCCTCCAGCTTTGCTGGATCGCATGGAAGTAATTCGTTTGTCTGGTTATACCGAAGATGAAAAGGTCAATATTGCACAGCGCTACCTGATTCCAAAGCAGATGGAAAATAATGGTATCAAGGAAAAGGAGCTCAAGATTTCAGAGGGTGTCCTTCGCGATATAGTGCGTTACTACACACGTGAAGCCGGTGTTCGTAATCTTGAACGTGAAATTGCCAAAGTGTGTCGCAAGGTTGTAAAGGATATTCTTTTGAAACCTCGTTCGACAGCAGTATCAGTTACATCCAAAAGTCTGGAAAAGTATTTGGGTGTAAAACGCTTCCGTTATGGTCGTGCTGATGATTATGACCAGGTCGGCCAGGTGACAGGTCTTGCCTGGACAGAAGTCGGAGGTGAGTTGTTACGTATCGAGGCAGCATTGGTTCCAGGCAAGGGCAGACTCAGTCAAACAGGTCAGTTGGGCGACGTCATGAAAGAGTCCATTCAGGCTGCCATGACTGTCGTCAGAAGCAGAACAGAAATTCTGGGTCTTGATCCGGACTTTAACCAGCACAATGATATTCATGTGCATGTACCTGAGGGTGCAACACCTAAAGATGGTCCCAGTGCTGGTATCGGTATGTGTACCACGCTGGTGTCTGCACTGACAGGAATCCCTGTTAAAGCCGATGTGGCGATGACTGGTGAAATTACCTTGAGAGGAGAAGTGTTGCCAATCGGTGGACTGAAAGAGAAATTACTGGCTGCACATCGCGGAGGTGTGAAAGTGGTTATTATTCCCGAAGAAAATGAAAGGGACCTGGTTGATATACCCAAGAACATTAAACAGAATCTCGAAATCAAGCCGGTCAGGTGGATTGACGAAGTCCTGGAACTGGCACTGACTCATTTGCCAGAACCGCGTAAAACCAAGAATACGACAACTAAGAAATCCAGGACTACACGAAAAAAAACTCGTAATGTAGTACGTCATTGATAATAAAGCCGGTCATTCATATGACCGGCTTTTTTTATAGTTAATGGATATATTTTTCAAATTTTCATTCGACAAGTGGATAAGGAAAACATCGAATAAAGACAATTGTTGTAGTTATAGATACAAGCATTTTGCCAAGTATGGCATTTAAGGATAATTATAAGGTATGAATAATTTCGTGTCTGAATCACAGTTTGGAAAATATTCTCGAAAAGTTTTCAAAGGTTGCTTGACAGCTTGATAAGCCGCTTGATATAAAGTGCGCCGTTTCGCAGGCTTTACACGTACTATGCCTGATACATCCAGGCCATGTCTGATTTAAAATAATCTATCACCGAAGGGGAGACCGTTAATGAATAAAACGGAATTGATCGATGCAATGGCAGATTCTGCCGACATTTCCAAAGCGGCTGCAGGTCGCGCTTTTGATGCGGCAGTTGCTGCAATCACAGAAGCCTTGAAAAAGGGTGACCAGGTCTCCTTGATTGGCTTTGGGACTTTCAAGATCAGTGAGCGTGCTGCACGTACTGGTCGCAACCCACAGACTGGTGAAACCATCCAGATTAAAGCATCCAAATCTCCTGCATTCAAGGCTGGTAAGGCTCTAAAGGATGCTGTAAACTAGCGCAGCTTTTCGGGTGCTTAGCTCAGCTGGGAGAGCATCGCCCTTACAAGGCGAGGGTCGGGGGTTCGATCCCCTCAGCACCCACCAGGAAAATTGGAGTGGTAGTTCAGTTGGTTAGAATACCGGCCTGTCACGCCGGGGGTCGCGGGTTCGAGTCCCGTCCACTCCGCCAACTCTGAAAAGGGGTATCATTCGATACCCCTTTTTTTTTAGCTTATTGGACACAGAGTGTAACGACTATGTTGATGACGATAAGAGACAAGGCACAGGGCTGGATAGCCTGGGCTATTGTTATTTTGATTTCTATTCCTTTCGCACTATGGGGTATTCAGGAATACCTAGGTGTTGGCAGTGAACCTGTGATTGCCAAGGTAAATGATCGTGAGATTACTGAACGCGAAGTCGAGTCTGCGGCATTTCGCTTAAGAAACAATCTTCGTCAGCAACTGGGTGGCCAGTACGATGCTGACATGTTTCCTGAATCAACACTGCGCAAGCAAGTACTTGAAAGCATGATTCAGGACACGCTGATACATGACGCGGCAAAGGATCTCGGTATGAGAGCCGGTGATGCCATGGTCAGGCAAACCATTGCTTCAGTACCTGCATTTCAGGTTGCTGGTCAGTTTAACCAGGAGGCCTATAGCCGTGCCGTACAGTTGCAAGGTACGACTGAACAGGGGTTTGAAGAACAGATCAGAAACTCACTGATATCGCAGCAACTGGAGCGATCGATTCAGGGGTCATCATTTGTCACAGAGTCTTTCGCTGAACAGGCCGCAAAACTGGGCAACCAGAAAAGAAACATTGCCTATGTGATGTTATCGGCTGGGCAGGTTGAAGCACCGGCGGTTCCTGATGAAACTGCAATTAACGCTTTCTATGAAAAAAACCGCATCAACTTCATGTCAGAAGAACGGGTCAAGCTTGAATACCTGTTGTTAAATCTGGACACCATCAGTAAAACACTCAATGCTACAGAAGAAGAGTTGCGAGGCTACTACGATCAGCATAAGTCAGAGTTTGTCGTACCGGATAAAAAACGCCTTAGCCATATTCTTTTTGAAATCCCTGAAGAGGCAAGCGCAGAGCAGGTTGCAGCGGTTACCGCCAAAGCTATAGATGTACGTCAACGTTTGCTGCAGGGCGAGGCTTTCAATGAATTGGCAAAATCATCTTCTGATGATATTGCTTCTGCAAATACCGGTGGAGACCTGGGCTTTCTGGAACCGGGTTTGTTTGACCAGGTTTTTGAAACTGCAGCAGGCCAGCTTGCTCTTGATCAGGTTTCTGAGCCGGTCAGAACCCGCTTTGGTTTGCATCTGATCAAGGTCACTGAACTCAATAAAGGTTCCGGCGAAGATTATGAAGCTGTAAAGGAACAGGTAAAAGAACAGTACCTTAAAACTGAGGCTGAGCAGATCTTCTATGATTACGCCGAACGTCTGGCTAATCTATCCTATGAAACTCCTGACTCGCTAGTACCTGCTTCTGAAGATCTGAGCCTGCCTGTCCAGCAGTCTGAATGGGTAACCCGTTCAGCTGGCGAAGGAATTTTATCTTCCCCCAAGGTTACTGGTGCGGCTTTCTCAGAAGAGGCTATCTCTCAGGGATATAACAGTGAAACGCTGGAACTTTCACCTACTGAATTACTGGTGCTCAGGGTAATCGAGCATGAAGAAGCTAATGTAAAACCTCTCGTAGAAGTCAGGGATGAGATTGTTGGCCAGCTTCAGCGTGAGGCTTCATTTACGGCTATCGAAGCTTTGGCAGACAGCATGATTGCGTCATTACAAAATGGTGAGGCGATTGAGAATGTTGCTGCTTCACACAAGGTCGGTATTGTTGAAAAGAATGAAATGACAAGAATTGAAACTGACATGCCTCAGCCACTGGTTGAGGCCGTTTTCGAAATGCCTATACCAGAATCCGCTAAAACCCTATTTGACAAGGCAACAGTAGGCGACAAGATTGCTGTGATTGCATTGAAAAGTGTAAAACAGGGTGATGCAGAGGGCCAACTGCAACAACTGACATCTGTGTTGTCCCAACAACAGGGCAGTGAGGAATTCAGGCTATACATAGAGACTCTGCGGGACAAAGCTGATATTGAGTATTTCAAACAGTTGTAATCTATACTTACAATTGTCGCTGAAAAAAATGGGAAAATACTCACCATGGCAAGAAAAACAAAAAATACCTTTGGCACCGATGAAATTCTGCTCATTCTTTGCAAATCAGTCACCAAGGTACTAACTGGAGCAACAGGTGGTTCGGTTAAATATTCGCCGGTAGTGCAGCGTATCAATAAAACCAGCCTTAAACCGGATATTGGTTGTTTTGTGCTGTTTGATGGTGTGTTTTCCGGAATTGTTATTATGAATTTCCCTGCAGCTTCAGCGATGGAACTTTATGGTAGCTATATGCGGCACATGGGTATGCCCGAAGAGGAAATTGCTAACCTGCATACATCTGATGAAGTAGGTAATACACTCGGAGAGCTGACCAACCAGATCGTTGGTGAATTTACTGCGGCAATTGAGCATGAGCTCTATATCTCGGTCAATCAGAGTCAGCCAAAGATGCTGGCAATCAACAGGGAAGTCGCTCTTTCCATCAATGCCAACCTAGATAATCCACAGGCTCGTAAAGTCGCTTTCCAGACTGCAGGTCATAATACTTTCTTTATTGAAATGGCAATGGACAAGACGACTTTTGTCCAGCTTGAGGACTTTGACAAGGGCAAGCGTCTGGATGCAGATAGCATTATTGAAGAAGAGCATAACCGCAGTAATGAAGCAGCACCGGCAGAGGCCGCTGAAGAAAGTGCTGATGATTTACTGGACAGCCTTGGTATTTGATCAGTCGTTCGGGCTAAATAAAGTCCAGCACTTCCTGCTCAATATTTTCTTTATCAATCACAGTCTTCTGTACAATTTCCTTCTCAAACAGCGCACTGATGGGTTCAGGAATTGGCAGTTCAGCTTCATGTGAAATTGATTTCAATGCATCGATATCATGTGTATCGATTTCACCAGTCAATGCATTGGCAATGGTTGGTGAAAACTTGGTCCATTCGGCGGTGGAATAAACCACGGTTTTCAACGCTTCGCTGCGGCAATTATCATAGGCCCTGAAGCAGGTTGCTGTATGTGGGTCCATCAGGTAACCATTCCTGAAGGTTGTCTGAATGTATTGCTTGCCTTGCTCGTCATCACAATAGTCAGCAGCGAAAAATTCCTGCAGTGTTGATAACTCATCGGCATGAATCTGATAGTGCTTTTCCTGATCGAGCTGTTGCATCAGTTCGCGGGTTCTCTGGTAACCAAACAGATCAAACAGTATCCGTTCAACATTGGAGGACTTGAGGATGTCCATTGCCGGAGAAGATGTTGCAATGACTGATCTGGAACGCAGGTCATAGCTTCCTTCATTGATAAAGTCTGTCAGTACATTGTTTTTATTCGAAGCTATCAGGATCTTTTTGACGGGCAGGCCCATTTTTAAAGCGTAGTACCCGCCAAGGGCATTGCCAAAGTTGCCGCTGGGAACATTTAAATAGATTTTTTCACCCATTGAAATGGCTTTCTGGCGCAGTAGTTCCAGGTAACTGTGAACATGGTAAATGATCTGAAAAATGATACGTCCAAAATTAACCGAGTTGGCTGCAGACAGGAAAGTGTGCTTTTCATTCAGGCGTTTTTTAAAGTTTTCAGAGGCCAGTAGTGTTTTCAAGGCTGACTGGGCATCATCGAAGTCACCATGAATACCGATCACTTTCAGGTTGTCAGCATCTTCGGTCACCATTTGCAGGCGCTGTACATCGGAGGTGCCACCGTCAGGATACAAACAGGCAACTTTTACATTGGCTTTGTTCTTGAAGGTTTCCAGCGCGGCAGGTCCGGTATCGCCACTGGTGGCAGCAAGTACCAGATAGTTCTCATTACGTTTTTGTGCCAGGTCTGAAAGGATTACACCAAAAGGCTGTAATGCCATATCCTTGAAAGCACGGGTAGGACCATGATATAGCTCACTGACATAAAGGTCGTCTTCGACTTTTACGATAGGCGCGGGATTTTTCGCATCGTCGAATGCGTCATACAGGCTTAATGCCTGGTCGATAACAGATTCTTCAATATCAATTTCAAAACGCATCAGAATGGCTTTAGCCAGCTGTTTGTAGTCAGCATCCAGATGCTCGGTAAGAAATGCTTCACCCAGTTCAGGTAGCTTTTCAGGAGAATAGATACCGCCAAAAGAACACAAGGGGCTAAGTATAGCTTCGGAAAAGCTAACTTTTTCCGGATGAGAACCGTCATTGCCGCGAGTTTCGATAAAATTCATAGTCATGATCGAGAAGTCAATTAACCTGATAAATTGGCGTGCATTCTACCATAGTGAATTTAAAAAATGCTTGCCTTCAGGGGTAGAGGCTATAAAGAAATAGGCGTTACTACCGTTAACAGATAAAATGAAGGTAAACATTTGTTTACAAAATTGAAATGAAGAATCCCAAAGACAATCAGGGAGTTGAAATGCACTCCGTCTCGGACTGGATGACCTGTCATGAATGCGATGCCTTGCATGAAGTGATAGAGCTTCCCGTTAATGGCAAAGCCGAGTGTTCCCAATGCGGGTCGGAACTCTATCGCCAGGTTAATCACAGCCTGGACAAGGTACTGGTATTTTCGCTTACAGCATTATTGCTTTTCGTCCTGTCGCATCTGTTCCCGTTTCTTTCCATGAAAATGGGAGAGCGCATAGAAGAAAATGTGCTGGTTTCGGCTACGCTGGAATTGTTGAATCAGGGATTTCCTGAACTTGCTGTTCTGGTCTTTCTGACCAGCATTCTGTTTCCGTTTCTTGTTATTGCCGGCTTGTTGTATGTTGTATTGCCACTGATTTTTGACAGGCACTTTGAGTCAACATTTACCGTATTTCGCTGGGTGAAGAAACTGTTTCCCTGGAGCCTGGTCGGTGTTTTTATGCTGGGCGTGCTCGTTGCTATCGTCAAGTTGATGGATCTGGCAACAGTGATTCCCGGGCCTTCACTGTTTTTTATGGCGGGGCTGCTGGTTACCATGGTGGCAGCACAGGCCAGTCTTGACGAGCGATTGATCTGGCATCGTGTTTCAGAGCATTCCAGAGTGAAAGGCGATGAACACCATCCTGTGAAACACGGGCTGACCAGCTGTGGCAGTTGTCACCTGGTTTTGCACAATGACCAGTATGAGAACTGTCCGCGTTGTGGGGAAAAGCTTTCTTTAAGGAAAACGGACAGCCTCAGTCGAACCTGGGCATTGCTGTTCACGGCAGCCCTGCTGTACATACCAGCGAATATTTATCCGATCATGACAGTGACACAGTTTGGTCGTGGTAACCCGGATACCATCATGAGTGGTGTTGTGCATTTAATCGAGGCACAGCTCTGGGGACTGGCATTACTGGTATTTTTTGCCAGTATCATGGTGCCGGTACTCAAGTTGCTGGTCATGGCCTATCTGTTAATTTCCATTCAGTTCAAGTCATGTTGGCGCCCCAAAGACCGAACGTTATTGTTCAGGGTGACCGAAGTTGTTGGTGCCTGGTCGATGATTGATATCTTCCTGATAGGGATCCTGATTTCATTGGTTAAACTTGATGCCTTCGCCACGATTGAGGCCGGGCCCGGTGCAACATTCTTTGCAGCAGTGGTCGTGATAACATTATTTGCAGCGCACAGCTTTGATTCACGTCTGATCTGGGATAATTGTCGAACACCTCATGAATGAAAACTCACCACAACCCATGCAGCCCAGTGTAAAAAAACACAGTGGTATTTCAATCATCTGGCTGGTGCCTGTCATTACGATGGTGATTGGCATCTGGCTGGTGGTGAAAACCGTCAATGAACAGGGACCTGTTATAACGGTCAGTTTTAATACCGCTGAAGGTGTCGAAGCTGGTAAAACCAAGGTCAAGTACAAAAGTGTCGATATTGGCGTGGTTCAGTCAGTCAGTTTTTCTGATGATCTGAAAACCGTTCTTATCTCGGTACAGGTTGATAAACAGTCGTCGGGTTTTCTCAAGCGAGGCACCAATTTTTGGGTCGTCAGGCCACGTTTAAGCCTGAGAGGTGCATCAGGCCTGGGTACGCTGGTCTCCGGAGCCTATATCGAAATTGAACCAGGTGATGGAGCCGTGCAGTCACATTTTATTGGGCTTGAAGATCCCCCCGTCGTCAAGGCTGATGAAGCGGGTAAAGAGATTGTGCTGCAAGCAGAAAAACTGGGCTCGATTGATATTGGTTCACCGGTGTACTACCGAGGTATTCAGGCGGGTGAAATCCAGGGGTACGAGCTGGGCAACGACCGGCGCAGTGTTTTCATACATGCTTTTATCAAGTCACCGTTTGATGAACTGGTCAAGGGTAACAGTCGTTTCTGGAATGTCAGCGGTGTGGATATCAGCATGAGTTCTGAAGGTTTCAATATGCGCACAGAATCCTTCCAGTCCATGCTGCTAGGGGGCGTGGCTTTTGATACGCCGCAGAACATTGAGGATTCGACAGAAAATATCGAGGAGCTGGTTTTTACACTGCATGAAACATTCGAATCGATTGAAGAACAGACATTTGCACAAAAAATCAATTTTGTTATGTTTTTTGAAGGTTCGGTCAGAGGTCTTAATATCGGCGCACCGGTTGAATTCAAGGGTATCAAGGTGGGACGGGTTGTTGATGTCAGGCTGGAGTTTGATCCTAATGACAGCACATTCCGCATTCCGGTACTAGTAGAAATTGAGCCAGAACGTGTTATCAGCAAGGGCGAAGCCCAGTCACCCTATGATACCTTGAAAACCCTGGTTGACCAGGGGCTGCGGGCCAGGCTTCAAACCGGTAGCCTGTTAACGGGCAAACTGTTTGTCGAACTGGATATGCATCCTGATACGCGAGTAAGACTGGTCAGTGGGCAGGATAAAATCCCGGAACTTCCAACCATTCCAGCTGAACTGGAGCAGATCACCAACTCCATAAAGGGTGTTCTCGCCAAACTCGATAAGGTCAAGCTGGTTGAGATTAGTGATGAATTACACGGCACACTGCAAGGTCTCAACAAGCTAACCAATAACCCGGATATAGGCGAGACAGTGATTGAACTGAAAGAGTCTCTGGTTGTTTTCAAAGCCACTTTGAAAAGTCTGGATACGGAAAACGTCAATGCTACACTGGAAACCGGCAAGCAGACGCTAACGAGTTTACAATCAACGCTCAGTTTGATGGATAACCTGTTACGTACTGATTCTCCGATGCAGTTCCGTTTTATCCAGATGGCAGATGAAATGGCTGAAGCAGCGCGGGCTTTACAAGGCTTCCTGGAACTGCTTGAAGAAAACCCCCAATCACTGATTTTTGGTAAAGGCAATGAACAATAAACTGATTCTGATAGTGGCAATGATTCTGATGCTGTCGGGCTGTTTGTCCAATAATTCGAAACCGGCCAGTTTCTATGTGCTGAACGCTGATATAAACCAGGCGCCGATTAATAATGATAAAGAAAAAGCTCCGGCTGTGGAAATTGCTGCATTACATATACCGCCATACCTCGATCGTAAACAGATTGTGATTCGTCAAAGCGAAAACCGTCTGCATTTTTCAGAGTCGAACCGCTGGGGTGGAAAGCTCAGAAAAAATCTGTCGCGTGTGCTGGTTAAAAACCTTTCCCATCTGCTTCAGTCAAGTCGAATCGCAGCCATACCTCACAGTTTGCCAATCAAGCCGCAATACCAGTTGGAAGTTACCATCATACAGTTTGAGCGAAATGCCCAAGGCTACATAGAGCTATCTGTGCAGTGGCGTCTTGTTAAATCAGCGAATATGAGTTTGGTTGCTTCTGCTACAGAAGATATCGTAAGTGAAGAATTGATTTCTGCTGATGATTATCAATCCATTGTTTCAGCCATGAGTGATACTTTTGCGCGTTTTAGCAAGACTCTGGCAATAACTATTGTAGCGGATGCCAAATAGTCTGAAATTACTACATCTGTCGTTACTGAGCAGCCTGGCTGTATCGGTAATGGCTGTAGAGCCAGATGCTCAGACCATTATGAAACAGGTTCATGGACAACAGGAGCAATACCCCTACATCTATGAGGAACAGTCAATGATCCTCATCGATAAGGAAGGCAACCGTGATGTGAGAAATACACGTCGATATATTCGTGTTGATGCTTCCGGGAAAGTTAATGTCTTGCTGGTGTTCGATTCACCCGAAGAAGTCAAGGGCGTTGCATTGCTGGCAAGCCAGCAAAACGATGATGCCATACAGGCAGGTATCTATCTGCCTGCATTTGACGATCGAATGATTTCCAGCGAGGGAGAAAGTAGTAGTGAACGTTTTCTCGGCACTGATTTTTCGGTCTATGACCTGAAGCCGGACAGGCATGATGATTTCAGCTATAAAAGACTGGAAGATGAGGCTGTTGGCGAAACCAGTTATTACATTATTGAAGCAAGGCCAGTCGATAACACGATACTTAAACAGAGCGGTTATTCAAGACGCATACATACAGTCAGTAAAGATAATTTGCTGGTATTCAAAACCCGCTTCTTCAATCGACAAGGGCGACATATCAAGACATTGACCCAGCATGAGTTCAAACAGTACGGAGCCTCATTTTGGAAACCCGATATGGTATTGATGGATAACCTGACTGACCAACATAAAACACTGATCAAAACCAGGGAGCGTGTCTTTTCTCCAGACTATGTACCGCCAAAAATGTTCTCTCAACAGTGGTTGTTCAACCATAATCACATGGCCTCTACCGTCCAGCATATCTTTGACAATACATTGACTCCTGATAAACCTGCGCAGGCTAATGATGATTGAAATGAACCCTACATCGCATAGCAGTCCCGGCGCAATTTTTTCGAGAATATTCGACTTTACCTTGCGTCATCAGACGCTGGTGCTATTGCTGTTGTTCCTGGTGACAGTGATCAGCCTGTCCGGTTTACAGCGACTTGAAATCGACACCGGTTTTCAAAGCCTTATTCCTGAATACGACAAAGGCAAACAGGTTTATAAAAGGGTTTCGAGTGAGTTCGGTTCAGACAATAAGAACCTGGTCTATGTCAGTGATGGCAGTTTATGGACTACTGAAAAGCTTGGCGCATTTAAAAAATTACACCATGACCTGGAGAGGCTGGATTTTGTTAAACGTGTTGAGAGCATTGTTAACTTGCGCAGTGTTCGTGGTAATCAGAGTAGTGTTAAAACGATTGAACTGATGCCGGAAGTCCCGGATACAGCCCAACAGATTGAAGAAATAAAGGCACAGGCCTTGTACAACCCGTTAATCAGGGGGCAGTTTGTTGCGGAGCAAGGTAATGCCATGACCTTGCTGGTTACTTTCCGGGACAATGAAGAAGACAATGAACAGAATTACAGTGCAGAACTGGATAATGTGCTGGAAAACTATCGTGATGCATTCGGTTACCTATTCCAGTTGGGATCATCAAGGATTAACGCTGAACTAAAATCCAGTCTGTTTGATGACCTGGTAATGCTTGGCCCATTATCCATTCTGATTCTGATTGTGACGCTGCTGGTCTTCATAAGGAGTTTCAGCACGGCACTGGTGCCTCTGATCACATCTGGACTGAGCCTGCTATGGGCGCTCGGTTTCATGGGATGGTTCAACATCCCGATCAATATTCTCACGGCCATGTTGCCTTCACTGATCATTGTCATCGGCTCAACAGAAGACACTCACCTGATGGTTTCCTATTTTCATGGACTGGAAAACAAGGCTGAGCATAGGCGCCAGTTTGCGGTGCATTTCATGCTCAAAAATGTCGGCGTACCGATGTTACTTACCATACTGACAACCAGCCTCGGTTTTGCCAGTAACATTTTCAGTAGTATTGGCTTGATACAGCACTTCGCCATTGCTTCGACCGTGGCTATTATCTCCAACGGTATTATCACCTTGTTGCTGGTTCCTTTGCTGTTGAGAAATATGGGGCCGAAAACGAGTATTTTCAGCAACAACAAAAAGAATCTTTCCGGTGTTCCCGGTTTTGTCTACAGGTTGTTCGATGCCGGCAACAAACATTATTCAAAAAGTATCCTGATCACTACGACAGCGTTATGTGTGTTTTTTGCCTGGCAGGCAGCCAATCTGTTTGTAACTAATGATCCCTTGTCCTATTTCAGGGCAGATCGGCAGCTGATCAAGGATGTGCATGCCCTGCATAGGGATTTATCGGGTATGAAAACCTTTTTCATCACACTGGAAAGTGACCAGGACAAGGCCTTCCAGTTTCCTGACAATATCAATCGCCTGGTAAAAATACAGGAGTTTCTCGAAAAGCAGGGTATCTTTGATCGCAGCATTTCCCTGGCAGACCATCTTTCACTGATCAATCAGGAGTTTCATTCTGGCAATCGCAATGCATGGAAAGTACCGCGTAGTAGAGAACAGGTAGCCCAGTTTCTGCTGTTTTTTCATCGCCATGATCTCGAAAGTTATGTCAGCCATGATTATCAACGGGTCAATATTGTGGTACGCCACAATGTGACAGACTCCAGAACCCTGAACAAGCATATTGCTGAACTTGAACAGGTAGTCTCAAGAATCGCCGGTGTTGACATGAGAGGTTTTGTCACGGGTGAAAACCTGATGATCAACCGTGCAGCAGAATCACTGATGACGGCTCAGGTTAAATCGCTGGGTGTTCTGTTACTGGTTATTTTTCTGTTGATGTCAGCCATGTTTACCTCGTTCAAGGGCGGCTTTATTGCACTGATTCCGAGTATGATACCCATCATTCTGATGTTTGGTGTCATGGGGTTACTGGGTATTTCGTTAAATCCTGGAACGGCTATGGTAGCTGTCATTGCTATTGGCATTGCTGTGGATGGGACGATTCATCTGTTTTCGCATTATAACGATTTATGCCGAAAAACCAGTGATAATGAGCAGGCGGTGCGGGAAACGGTCCAGCATGAAGCCATGCCGATAGTCGTTACCAGCCTGTCTCTGGCTGTTGGATTTGGAGTGCTGTTGTTTTCCAACTTTACCGTTGTAGCCCAGTTTGGTGCCATGTCAGCTATGACCATGTTATTTGCAGTCTATGCCAACCTGCTGATCACCCCTATCATCATGTCACGCGTTCGACTGGTTGGCTTGTATGAAATTCTGGTGATGCGCATGCAAAAAGACCTGCTTAAAAAGAGCCCGTTGTTCATAGGCATGAGCAGTTACCAGATACGTAAGGCGATTCTGATATCTGAGTACCAGAATTATTATGATCACGACCTGATTATCAGGGAAGGGGCAGTTGAAAGAAGTATGTACCTGTTACTTGCCGGTAAAGTTGCTGTTGAGCGACATGGTCACCACATTACAGATCTCAAGGTAGGTGATGTGTTTGGGGAAATTGGCTTTGTTAAGGAAACCTTGCGAACAGCTGATGTAAAGGCAATAGGTGATGTACAGGTGCTGCGTTTTGACTTTGAACGCTTGCAGAAAGACCTGAAATATTTCCCTAATATCGTTGCCAATCTCAATTTCAATATCAGTTGCATACTGGGTGAGCGACTGGCTGAAGTGATTGAGCGAAGTGAAGATTGATTTGTAGTCCTCCTTGTGCACCCTGTTTATGCACAATTTGTCACCCTTTTGTCACACCTCTGCACAATAATAGTGCCAAATTGGCAAAATAAAGCCGTTTTTCGGCCAATTTACGTATGGCATGAGAGTTGAATAGAAAACCTCATGAATTATCGATTAACGTTATAAAGAGAAAATATCATGTCTTCTGTATCCGGGGTACCGCGTAAGCCTGTGGTTCTAGTGATCCTTGACGGGGTTGGTGTCAATCCTTGCAAGACCAATAATGGTTTCAGTGAAGCGATGACGCCAAAGCTCGATGCCTGCTTCAATCGTTATCCCCACACTACACTCAATGCCTCGGGTTATGCCGTAGGCTTACCTGATGGCCAGATGGGTAATTCTGAAGTTGGTCATTTAACGTTAGGCGCAGGTGCTATTATCCGTCAGGACAGCGTTTGTATTGCTGATGCCATCAGCAATGGCCAGTTTTTTTCCAATGCGGCATTTGTTCAAGCCATCAGTCGGGCAAAGCAAAAACAGCGACCTGTACATTTACTGGGACTGGTATCTGATGGAGGAGTGCACAGCCATATAGATCACCTTATGGCATTGATTAATATCTGCAGGCAGGCAAATGTTTCGCCTATGCTGCACATGATTACGGATGGGCGTGACACTTTACCTTCTTCCGCACTTAACTATCTGCCCGAACTGGAAACCGCATTACATGAGGCCGGTGGTGCAATTGCCAGCATCATGGGACGTTTTTATGCAATGGACCGTGATGATCGCTGGGAACGCACCGAAACAGCCTGGCGAGCCTTGACCATGTCCAAAGGTGAATCAGGCCGGTGTGCTGAAAGTGCCATACGCAGTGCCTATCATGCAGGCGATAGCGATGAATTTATCAGGCCGATCCTGTTACCTTCATTCGAGTCAATTAAGGAAAGTGATGAAGTGATCTTTTTTAACTTCAGAAAAGATCGTCCCAGACAACTGGTATCTGCTCTGGCTGATGAAGCGTTTGCAGGTTTTGATCGGGGTGATACTGGGCTTGTCAGTATGACCTGTATGATGCCTTACGAGAGTAGTTATCCGTATCCTTACGCTTTCGAACCTGAACGGCCTGAAATAACAGTTTCAGAGATTATCAGTGAAGCAGGCTTAAAACAGTTGCATAGTGCGGAAACGGAAAAATATGCGCATGTCACATATTTCTTCAATGGAGGGCATGCTGGCAAGTACGAAGGAGAAGAGCAGATACTAATACCCTCTCCAAAAGTGGCTACCTATGACCTGAAGCCTTCCATGAGTGCGCAGGAAGTCGCTGATACTGTTGTTAGTGCTCTTAACAATAAAGACTTTGCCTTCATCGTGGTGAATTTTGCCAATGGTGACATGGTAGGACACACGGCTAAAAAGCATGCCATACTGGAAGCTGTGGAAACACTGGATTTTGAGGTGTCACGTGTAATACATGCTGCCGAAAACAATGGTTATTCAGTCATTGTGACTGCGGATCATGGTAACTGTGAAGAGATTATTGATCCATATACCGGAGAGCCTAATACACAACATACGACTTACCCGGTTCCCTGCCTGGTTGTTGATGAAGAAAACTGGCAACTGTCCTCTGCTGGTGGATTATCGAATGTCGCACCGACTATACTTGAATTAATGGGATTAGCTGTTCCTGAAGAAATGAGTGCCGGTTCTCTATTGTTGCGTAAACTGCCGGGTGAAAGACGTAAAGACTTTTATCAGCCGGATACTTTACTTGGCGTAGCATGAATATTTTTACCTACGGTACTCTGATGTTTAGTCCGGTTTGGGATACGGTAGTGAAGGCGAATTACCGCGCGGCTTCTGCCACTTTGAGAGGTTATAGCCGCAGAAAAATCAATACTGCTATTTACCCGGTGGCATTTCAGGCAAGCCCTCAGGATTTTATCAACGGGATCGTATATTATGATATTGAAGTGGCAGACATCAATCGACTGGATGAATTTGAAGGTGTCTATTACAGGCGCACAGCTATCAGTGCAGAATTGAAAGACCAGCCTCCTGTTGAAGCTGATGTCTACATTATCAAGTCTCGATATCAGCATCTGATCTCGTCGGAGGAATGGAATCCACATGATTTTCAGCAGCGATGTCTTTCTGAGTTTATGTCTGCTTACGAGGGTTTTATCGACAGGTAACTAGTCCAATATGAGTGTCGTTGACGATAAATCAATTTTCATCGCCATGAAACAGGATGGTCCTTTAGCTGTAAAGGACGGCCTGAGTTTTGGTAACCAGGTTAACAGGCATGCGCGCGACTGGGTAAAGACCTTTTGTCACGATCCTGTCACGGTGACCAAATATCGTGCAGTGCGTTCGCAGATATTTGATCTTTTACAGGTCAATCGCTTCAGCCAGATCCCGGCGCTGATTTCCAATGGAGCTCTGAAAAACAAATGCAGTGAACGTGCCTATGCTTTGCTGGGAAATCTTTACGGCATTCAGGGAGAGTTATCTGAAGTTAAAAACCGTATCCGGGAATATGCACGAAGTGCTGATGAAGTGATTACCTATCTACAGAACAAGGTTCTCGCAGACTATCACTCCAATATAGAAATCAGTAACGAGATAGAGACTACCCAGAACCCGGTAGAGTTGTTGCTGATTATATTCAATAATCAATACCATCGGAAAACCCGTTTTGAAGCCAAAAGGAAACTGGTTTTGATGGGATTGGCAGGCTCTATTGATCAGCGCGAACGCGAAACTGAAATAGAAAAGAAATTTTCCAATTTCCTGAATTTTCTCAATCGCTATGTGTGGAGCCCTAAACTCAAAATCGGTGAACTGCAAATGACCTACTTACATAGCCTGCATAATAAACAGGATTATGTCTGTGAACAGGTCAACGTAATCGAAGAAGGCAGTGAATTATTGAATCAACCTCTAGGTGACAGGGAAAAGCTGACCCTGATCAAACGCCGCTTATTTGAATTTGAAGGCAGGGAAGTACCTGTCTATGTCACGGTTAGAAAAAAAGATTCGGCAGCAAAAATTCTTAAATTACTCCGCAAGAATGAAAAAAATCCTGCAGTGGCAGTTGATGATGAACTTGGGCTGATGGCAGTTCTTGATACCATTGCGGATGTTAAACGTTTTGTACGACACCTGACCAAGGCTGCTTTGAATGGCAAGTCAATGATGGTACTTGAAGATATCAGTGATACACTGACTGGCGGTTATTATCATGCATCTTCAGTTGGCAGCAGCAAACAGACACCGATGTTGAAGTTTTTTGCACGTCTTGGCGGAATGCGGGTCGAATTTATTATTCACACCAATGAAACCTACCTGAATTACCGTTACCAGCGTGGTATTGCTCATGACGAATATGAGGTCAGGCGTTTGTTCGACTCGGGTGTGGCTGAATTTCTATTTCCAAGAGATATTTATCATCTTGATATGGAATTTATCAGGCAAACTCAATTGGATAAATTCAGGGTATCCATAGAGTCATGATTTTCATTACTCAAGACCTGATTTCCAAAGTCTTCTTTCTGCTATTAAAAAGATATATCCTATAGGGGTTAACTTTAAATGAGGAATCAATGAGTTAGGGAAGTGGCAGGGGTGTAAAGAAAGTATACTCGCCTGTATGTCTTAATCATGAGTCATAGTATAAAAAATTCAGAAAGGCGTATTCATTATGATAAGTAAGAGTCTAAGTGAAAGAATACTTAAGACGGTATTGCTGTCGGTTCTCGTTATTTTTCTCAATGCTTGTGCAGGGCTTCAACCAAGAGACGATTCAATCAGGGTCAATCTATCAAACTTGAAAATGCTCGAGTCAACGCTGTTTGAGCAACGCTTTGAGGCTACTATCCGTGTACAAAACAGAAGTCAGTCGGAACTCAACATAACAGGACTAAGTTATGATTTATCACTGAATGATAAGGATTTTGCCTCTGGTGTTAGTAATCAAAAAATTACTATAGCTGCCTTATCTGAAGGCGTCATTTCGATTAATCTCACGAGTACTTTGTTTGGTCTGATACGCCAATTTAATTCAATTCAGCAACTTCAAAGTAAACCTTTCAGGTATGAATTGTATGGCAGCGTTTATACAGATAACGATTTATTTGGCATTTCTTTTTCCGAAAAGGGTGAAATAAACTTAGCTATACCTGCGAACAAAACAAAAATTTAACAGGGCAAATCATTAACGGCCAAGAAATTAAAGTCACTTTTACTCATAACAGCTCAAAGTGCTCAGTCAGGAAAACCATCTATCAGGCTGGAACTTGTTAAATGCAGCACTCAGTAGCTCATCAATTCACAATTTTGTTACTTTTATTCGTGTGTGGAAATTTTGAAAATAGCCCGGGTGAAGCTGATAACATCGTTGTGAGCGAAAGCACATCTTTAAGTTCTGTAGCCGGTTTGGAATACCTCATCATAAGCATCATGCCATCGAGGTGATCCTGGCCATCCCAATAAGGCTTAACAAGATATTTAAGTCTTAAGCGTTCTTCATCCTGAGGGCTAACAAAGACAAACCCTACGCCTTCCTTACAAACGTGAGACACTCTAACGTCGACTACGAGTGGTTTTTCCTTATGGTCATGAATAACCAGTTTACAACGCGTTCCCACAGGATAGTCTGGTGCATTTGACACAAAAACACCCTTCATACCGATGTTTGCGGTATAACAATCTTTAACTGCATTTGGAAGCCCGACTCTTTCGATACAGGCTAATATTCTGCAGTCGGTACGGTAGTCTCGTCTTCGATCATTCATGCTTCAGAGGATAATAAATTATTAATTTATTAAAATTAATTGCATTTTAGATACAACTTAACCATAGGCTGAAATTGATAATTATCAAACTTTGTGGGAATAAAAATTCTGAAAACCCGTATGACAGCACAACCAAATTAAATCAAATAAAAACTTAATTTTCCTGTTGTATTTCTCTCAACTGCTATTGTTAAAGAACTGTTACTACATTTTTTAGTGAGCACAATGATTAACGGATGACCGATATTCTCTCCCTGTCTTATTGGGTGTTTGTCTGAAATTAAATAAAATTCGCAAGATGAAATGGATATGTGCCACTTAGAACGCATACCAGACAAATACAGAGGAGAATCACATGGAGACTCGTGCCTGGCTGTCCTATATCCCTATAGTCCTTTCTGCCTTTTTTATGGCCAGTTCAGCCTGGTCTGACACAGAGATTGATGCCAAGGAATTTCTTTCCCAACCAAAGGCGTATGTTGGCTCTGAAGTATGTCGAACTTGCCACCTGGAACACTATGATGCCTGGAAGCGCACATTGCATAGCCGTATGCTGCAAGATGCCCGGGCTAACAAAGACGTTATTATTACCGAGATTGACCCCGAGATTATCAAGTCTGACCTCAAGAAAATCGAGAAAAAACTCAAGGTGCCTATAGACGAGTTTTACATACCCAAAGTCGAAGATATTCAGTACACGATCGGCAGTCAGTGGAAACAGCGTTACCTGGTTAAAAAAGACAATACATTGCTGATCGCACCCACTCAGTTCAATGCTGAAACCGGTCGCTGGGTGAATTACCATGAGCATGACTGGCAGAAACGTCCTTGGCTTAAGAAATGTGGCGGCTGCCATGCAACTGGCGTAGATCTTGACAAGAATACCTTTGTTGAACCAGGCGTCAGCTGTGAAGCCTGTCATGGACCCGGCTCACACCACGCAGCATTGCCCAAAACAGAAATTTTCAAGAAGCGGGCCACTATAGTTAATCCAGCCAAGTTGACCGCCGGCGTTGCTGTACAAATCTGCGGTTCATGCCATAACCGAGGTAAGTCAAAGCTCGTCAAGGGAGCTGGCTGGCCAGTTGGTTATAAACCTGGCAAGGCGCTCACAGCCTATTACAATGAGACTTCGTTCGCCGAAGGTGATGTCAAACATGTTTATGCGAATGAGTTTTCCAAAGGGCATCACCAGCAGTACATTGACTGGAAGCAATCGGCTCATTACCGTGAAGGAGTGACCTGTCTATCCTGTCATTTCGTTCACCAACTGGGTAACCCTGTGGTGCGTGGACAGACAAAAGAAAGTTCAGGCGACAAGACCTGCATGAACTGCCACACGTTAGTGAACCCGGTGGGCGCCCATGCAGTTCACTCGACAGCCAAGTGCGTAGCCTGTCATATGCCCAGAATTGCAAAGAGTGCAGAGTCTGGTGATATCCACAGTCACGTGTTCGTTGCCCTGTTGCCTAAAGACACCCTGGAAAATCCCAAGATCCCCAACTCGTGCCAAACCTGTCACAAGCACAAGAACGAGGATCTAAAGGATCTACAAAAGCGCTATGATGAGCTCACGAAGCGCGGAGCGAAAGTCGAAGTATCCAGTGTAAGTGGCGAATAGGCCATATCCCTCAGACCGGAGGGTACGCTAATGAAGATACCAGATCTTATACAAGTCTGCCTGCTCTGTTTGATGAGTATCATTGTGCTTGCAAGCCAACAGGCAGTCGCAGCAGCTCCCCATCCCTATGAGGCTGCAGGCACAGGTTATTTCCGTGATGGAGATACCTTGCCCGGCGCCTACCTTCAGTACCGCCAAAGCTCGGAATATGGTGGAAGCCTTTGGGGCCTGGGCCCAGGCGGAGGCAATGTCAAACGTAGCAGTTTCTGGGCAGATGCCCATTCAGGTGTTGATAGCTACATGCTTCGCAGCTGCGCAAGTTGCCATGAAGATCAACGCTACAGCCTGCATTCCAGCCGAGGTAATGTTACCTGTGTGCAATGCCACCGCGGCCAGCCCATATCAGGAATTAACCATTATTATTCCGGTATGAATCCAATCCGGCGTCATGCCTATGTCTGCGCCAAGTGTCATGAAGCAGCCAGCGCGTCATTTGCGACCTATGTCATTCATGAGCCTCCACCTCTGGCCTCCTCAACGGTTGAAGAGTTCCCACTTTTCTATTACGCGGTCTTGTTCATGATGATACTCGCAGTCGGGGTATTCGCATTATTCATTCCCTATGTCACCCTCTGGGGCCTGCGGGAACTAATTGGTTTATTTACTGAACGGAGGAATACTGATGTCTAGCAAAATAAATGTCAGACGTTTCTCATTGACCCAGATGATGTTTCATTTTTTTCTGATCATCACGTTCATGCTGCTTTCTGTTACAGGTATTGCCTGGATGTACATCGAGACAAGCTGGGGCAAGGCGTTAGCTACACCATTTGGAGGATACGTTGGTGCACTGGAAGTTCATCGTATTACTGGCCTGATATTATTGGCGGGATTTGGCATCCACATTCTCTATACCATCTGGAAGGTCGACTGGAAACACTTTCCCCGATCATTGTTCAGTAGAGATTCCCTAGTGTTTCAATGGCGTGATGTAAAAGATTTCATCCTTCATCTTGGCTGGATTCTGGGTTTATCCAAGGGTCCACAATTCGACCGGTGGAGCTGGTGGGAAAAATTCGACTACTGGGCGGTATGGTGGGGACTAATTATTGTTGGAGTAACCGGATTGATGCTTTATGACCCGGTATTTAGCAGCGATTATATGCCTGGATGGTTGCTTAATATTGCACTCTGGGTACATCGTATCGAAGCCGTTCTGGCAATGGCACACATCTTTACCATACACTTTTTCATTGAGCACTGGCGTCCACGCTGCTTCCCTTTCAGTGCCACCATGTTTGAAGGTAGTAAGAGTATTGAGCATTTACGTGAAGAACATCCGGCTTGGGTTGCCAGAATAGAGGCTGAGGGACGCATGGACGAAATGCTCTGCCCCTCTGCTCCTGTACCATTGCGTATCCTTTACTTCGGAGTAGGCTATGCTCTTATTGGGTTAGGTGTTTTTCTTTTGGTATTTGCCCTGTTGAATGTGGGCCTCTTGACACTGAAACTCTAGACTGAAGTTTTGTCTGGATAGTAGTCACAATGAATCAGTGAATTAACATTAGACACTAAGGCTTGTTCAGAAATGAATAACAAAAAGCTAATCAAAATCAGTTCAGTATGTATGCTTGCTATCGCATCTTCATTAGTAAACTCAGGGAATGCAAGTAAAACGGGTGAATATTTGAATGAATTCGACCAGGCGCTAGTTCTTGATCCAAACCTCGATAATGGGCGTGAACTCTACAAGATGTGTATCGCTTGCCATGGTCCTGAAGGCTGGGGTAGCACAAATGGCTCTGGCTCATATCCTCAGATTGCCGGTCAATTACCCGGAGTTTTAATTAAGCAGCTGGCAGATTTACGTAAAGGCAACCGGGACAGTCCGATTATGCGCGCATTCACCACGGTCAGAGCACTTGGTGGGCCGCAGGATATAGCTGATGTTGCCGGTTATATAGCCAATCTACCCATGACAGCATCCAATGGACAGGGATTCAGTCGGGATCTGGAATTGGGAAAAAATATCTATCAGCGTGACTGCATGGACTGCCATGGCGAGAATGGAGAAGGGGATGCTGAGCAACACGTACCCATAATTTATGGTCAGCACTACCAGTACCTTGTCAGACAATACAGATGGATACGCAATGGTCGTCGTAGAAATGCGAATAAAGAAATGGTTGCGCAGATACAAAATTACACGTTAAGAGAAGAAAAGGCTGTTTTGGCATACACAGCCAGCCTGAA
>JABDQZ010000250.1 GCA_013041975.1 Gammaproteobacteria bacterium | reverse complement strand
GGCCTGTATTATCCAGCCGAGGATGTGGGGTTTTATCGAGTAGCGATACAGGGAGGGTTGTTGGTATCGTTTGGATTACAGGTTAGTGCCATGTTTGTTTCCCCCTATATAGCACGCCTTCATGCCCAGGGAAAATACAGGCAACTACAGCAAATGGTGGCAATCAGTGCATTGGCCGCTTGCATAATAGGTTTATTTGCGGTGCTGGTATTGTTATTTTTTGGCGAACCGATTATTAAATATTTATTCGGTGTGGAATTTATTAAAACCTATCAAACGTTGCTGATACTCTCTGCTGGCCAACTGATTAATGCTTTTTTTGGTCCTGTTGGGATTCTTCTTAATATGACAGGGAATGAAAAATCTACAGCTAAAGGTATGGCCATTGCCGCATCGGCAAATATTCTGCTGAATTTAATACTAATTCCACCCTATGGCATGGAGGGAGCGGCCATTGCCACTGTCTGCACGTTGTTTCTATGGAATCTGGTGATGTGGTTCAGCGCAAGGAAGTTTCTGAATATTAATAGTAGTGTATTTGGGTTACGCACTACCAGCTAATAATAAGGATACGGCATGCAAAGAAAAGTCATTTTAGTGCTGGGTACAGGAAGAAGTGGTTCGACTATTGTTGATTTGATTTTAGGAAATGATGACCGTGGGATGAGTTGTGGGGAGGTTTATGCGTATTTTCGTCCCTGGAGGAAAATGCACAGACATCCAACTTGCAGTTGTTCATCAGGTGTTGAATGTCCTGTATTCAATAAAATGAGAGAGCTCCATGAAAATGGATTTCATGAAAATTGTCTGAACACTTTAAATATGGATTTTATCATTGATTCATCCAAGGAGATAAACTGGGCCATAGACGTGAATCTGAATAGTAGAATTCCTGTAGCCAATATTCTTGTTTACAAGGAACCTATTGACTTGGCTTATTCATTCTTCAAGAGAGGTTTAGGTATTCAGGTCTGGAGGGAACATTTCTTAAAATACCATAAGCAGCTCCTGGCTTCCCAGATTCCGTTTATATCGATTAATTACAAAACCTTTGTTGAATCAATTGATACAGAGTTGCCAGCCTTGTGTTCTATGTTGAAAATTCCATATTTTGAACAAAAGAAAGCGTTCTGGAATCATCAATCACACCATTTTTTTGGAAGCGCAGGAACCAGGGAGCAAATAGGGCAGAAGAGTAGTCTTAAGGTACCTGAATTTTCTCAAGATTTTCAGAATCAGCTTGAGGAACTGAAGCATGACATTGAAAATGACAAAGAGGTTAATGATATACTTGAGAAGTTAAAAGAATATGATTTTCAGCTTTTTTCTTCAAATGACTTTGTTCATAGTCACTTTTCAGGTATCCGCAAACCTCCATTTTATTATTGGAACATTTTGAAAAGATGGAGAAACTATATTTTTCCCAGACCGCCACCATTATCACTTCAAGGCAGGAAGCCTGATTCATCCCGTTGAAAAGTATGGTACAAGAAAAAGACTTATTCGAAATAATTTACATTGCCAGTGCCAATCGTTCAGGTTCAACATTACTGGAACATTTGCTTGGTAGTCAGGATGTTGTTGTCAATTGTGGAGAGTTTAGAAGGATTGGTGATTTTTATTCTGAGAACAAAAAGGCAATACGAGATCCTCAAAACACAACAGCCTGTACCTGCGGAGAAAAAGTCAGTCACTGTGATTTCTGGTCAAAAGTGCAATCTGAATCTGGATTGGATTTTTCTAAGGATAAATTTACTAGTCAGGTAAATGCTGTAAATCGACTATTGTTCAAAATTGTTTTTTTCTTATTTGGGCCTCGTTTAACACGTAAAACTGCTAATTTCTACCCGCCTTTTGCACTTGAAATGAAAAGTGCGAAAAACTGCTTTCGTGTGTTTTCGGCCATACACAAGTTAAACAAGGCGAAATACATCATTGATTCCTCAAAAATGATTTACCATTTTTTATTACTCAAAACCGCTTACCCGGAAAAGGTGAAACTCATCAGCCTGGTCCGCGATGGCAGGGCTGTCAGTATGTCTTCTGTTCGTGGAGAACGAATTAAGTTTTTTATGGGTGGGCGGTTTGCTGAAGGTATAAATGTGCAGTCAATTCGACAACGTGCTTTCAGGGCAGCTGTAAAATCCTGGGTGTCAATTACAATTCAGACGCTTATTTTTTTCTATCGACTACCATCCAGAGAGCGTTTTTTTATTAAATATGAAAAACTCGTAACAGGTCTCAATGAGGTATTTGAAGAAATAAATAGCCATCTTTTTGATTCGGAGTTAAATGCAAACCAGAAATTATCCACTGAAGTCAGTCATGCAATTGGTGGCTCACCTTCAAGGTTTAAAAGCGACTTCAGTGAAATAAAAATTGATGATAGCTGGCGTAAGTATTGGACGGTAGATCATAAAAAAGCTTTCGGTTACTTTGCTGCGGTGTTGAACAGTTTACTTGGTTACCAACAGTGATTAAACCTGTGTTCAGTCAAGGAATAAAAAGTTTTTAAAAATGCAGCGTTTAAAGCTTATCAATATGGTTACTGAATATGGTAGACAATTACTGTTGGCGGCAATGCTGCTTTTTTTGCTATCGCCTGCGGTATTAGGTATTGAGATCCCTTCATATTTAATCCCTACAGGTATAATATTTTTTTTTGGAGTATGGATTGTGGTAAAGCATGGGGTGCTTTCTTTTCGAAGCATACTCTATGCCATTATATTTTTTCCGGCACTTTCACCTTTTTTTGCTTGGGACATTATGGGGAAGGGATTGTTTTCCCTGGCAGCACCTGAGCTTCAGTTTGATAAAGTTCTTGTCGATAAAGTTCTCTACTTATATGCCCTTGCGGCTGCTAGTTATGCAATTTTGAGTCTGCGGCATAGCTCGACACAGTTGAAAAATGAATGCACTCGCCATGTTTCTGATAGATTTCTTCCAAACGAAACATTGTGGTTTTTCGGAATTATGGCGCTTCTAGGGGCATACTTTCTGGAATCTGGCGCTACAATTTTGACCACAAGCTATGCTGATATGAAAGCAGAAAGTGTAGCAGCAACACCTTTGGTTGCGTTGCTCGGTATAACTTTAGGGGGTTTCTGGTCTTTGCTTTTTGTTTTTGGAAGAAACAGAAAACGACTCTTCTGGATTATAACCGCTATTATCTTTGTCTGGCTCTTTCTGCATGTCAGAAGAGTGGAATTATTTGGTATTGCCTTTGTTTTATTTCTCTGGGCTAAATATTTTATAAAACCTGTTCCTCTTATACTCTTGTTTGTCGGTTTTATTTTGTTGCAGATATCTATGGGATACCTTAGATACGTGCCGTGGATTGACTATATTGCTGGAAACGTGGAAATTACTGATAAACAGTTCAGTAAAACCGAGCTTGCGAACAGAAATAACAAGATAGCTTTGCCTGGAGGAGCAAGTAATGTTTTTTTGTCAGGTTTGCATTTAGTTAATATTAAAGAGAAAAATATTTTATCTGAAAAAGATGAATTTACTATGGCTGAGTGGATCCCTTCACTCGTTCCAAATACTATTTGGCGAGCCTTAGGAAAAAAGCCATTTACCACAGAACATCAGTCAATTTACCAAAAAATGAATCTACGATATGTCGGAGGCATGCCGCTGCTGGCTGTTTTTTACCTCAATGGCGGGATTTGGTTTGTTATTATTTTTGGAATTCTTCACGGCTACTTTGCTATTCTGGTTGATAAGGTATTTGATAGAGACTTGAAGCCCAACCTGGCTCATGGAGGTTCTCTTTCACTGCTTGTAGCAGCAGTTTTTATTTTCTACCAATTTAGATTGCAGTGGTATAATCCACAAACAATGTTCCGTGCAATTGTTTACTCTTTAATAATATATTTTCTTATTCATTTATATATTCAGACCATTCGTGTAATTAAAAAAAGAGTTAAGTGAATTTTTATGCGAGTTACGGTTATAGCAGCAAATGAGAATAGAGATAGGCATAAGTTTATTTACAAGCCTTTGTTGGCTACTTCTCATGATTCGGTATTGCTTTTAACCCGCCCTTTCAGTCGTTATCTTAGTGGCTTGATCTCTTTTTTCTTCAGGCAAAAACCTGATATTGTGATTTTTATGGGTGTTGGTGTTAAAGAATTAATTGCATATTCTTTTATCCGAGCATTGAAGATTCCTTTTATTGTCAGGCTGGGTGGTGACAGACTTAAGGACCTTGATATGGTGGCAAAGTCTCAACTGTCATCTTATAAATATGTACATTGGCTGAAATACAAAGTAGAAAAAATAGTTGCCAAATACATTTTATCCAGATCAAAGACCGTGATCGTGGTTAATCGGGTTTTAGGCGATAAAGTAAAACAACAACTAGATCCCCAAAGTAAGTATTTTGTCGTACCCCAGTTTTTAGAAGGCGAGACAACTGAAAGAGATTACAAATTGCATAAACCGCTTGAAATCCTAACAGTAACAAACTTGAGGTTCAGCGATAAAGCAGAAGGCGTTATCTGGTTGATAAGTCGACTAGATGATTATGTAAGGTCTACGAGAGAGAAAGTACGCTTCCGGATTGCCGGTGATGGTCAGCATTTTAATGATTTACGGGATTTTATTAATCATGCCAAAATATCTGATTTTCTGGAAATAGAGTTGTTAGGTTATGTAACAGATCTGCAAGAGCATTATTCGCTGGCGGATATCTTTATCTATCGATCGCACCATGATGCTACTCCTAACGTCATTTTGGAATCAAAACGCTATGGTTTGCCTTTGTTGGTGAATCACTATGATGAATTTCTTGCGCTGGTAGATAATAATGTAAATGGCATTATTTATGTTTCAGAACAGGAATTCGCAGATAATCTAACAAAGATAATATCAGATTTGGATTTCAGGAAAGAAATCGGGATGCAAGCACTGAATGATTATAAGTCCAGGTTTTCTATTGAGGCAGTTCGGTTTGAATTGGAAAATGTGTTGAGTGAAGTGGGTAGGTTTAAATGTTGATCAAACTGTACATAACAACTTTTGCAGTAATTCTGGAATTATTATGAACAAATGGATCGCATTGCTTTTGTTACCCATGCCGTCACGGATAAAAGTTCTGGTTTTAGGAATGCTTGGTCAAAATGTGCATCGTACGGCACGTATTGGTTTCAGTTACCTGGGCGTCAAAAATATCATACTGGAAGAAAACACCTATATAGGTTCAGGCAATATTTTCACCAATCTGAATCACCTTGAAATGAAACAGGGGAGCCGTATTAATCGCTGGAACCGGTTTACTTCAGGTCCATCATACAATGGACATTTAAGATTACTCCGCAGAGCATCAATCTCTTTACGCCATTATTTCGATGTATGTGACCTGGTTCAAATCGGAGAAAACACTATTGTAGCAGGGCACCATTCAACGTTTTTTACTCATTCTAAAGGTATTGATGTTATCGATTACACCAAACCGATTATCATAGGTGACTGGTGTTACCTGGGTTCAAATTTAAAAGTGGTTCCAGGTGTTGAATTGGGGCATCATTGTTTTGTTGGTATGGGGAGTGTGCTTGTCGGGAATCTAGGTGATGTGAATTTTTCTCTGGTTGCGGGTAACCCTGCCAAAGCCAAAAAAAACCTGTCTTCTGATTCTGCTTATTTTCTGCAACAAGAAATTGTTCACCCTCATTTAAAATGACATGCGAATTGCCAATATCATAGAGGAAGGCCGACTTGGCGGGCCTCAGGTAAGGATTGCTAATGTAGCCTGTGCCCTTAAAGACCGGGTTCAGACAACGGTTATATTGCCTGAACACAAATCAGAGCAGTTTCAGAGTAAACTTGCTCAGTGCAATATTGGTTTCAAGCTTTTTAATATCACCCGAATTACAAAAGAACTCAGTATGGCAATACGCTATGGACTGTTTTCATTGTTCGAAATTATCCAGCTGACTGTATATTTCAGAAAACAGAAGTTTGACCTGGTTCATGTCAGTGGTGGGGCCTGGCAATACAAGGGAGTCATTGCTGGCAGTCTGTCTGGCACTAAACTTGTTTGGCATTTGAATGATACTTCTATGCCTAAGTTTTTCAGATTTCTATTTTCTTTGCTCAGTGAATTGCCGGATGCCTATATTTTTGCATCAGAAAGGACGAGTCAATATTACGGAAATCTCATTCCCGAGAACAAGAAGAGATTTGTTGTACCTGCACCAGTAGATACTCAGCAATTTAAGCCATCTGATGCCGTGATGGCGAGGCGACTCTCTGAAAATGGAAAAATAACTGTAGGTACAACCGCAAATGTCAACCCAATCAAGGGGTTGGAGCTATTTATTGAGGTTTCAGCCTTGCTGGATACCAAGTTTGATAATCTACAGTTTGTCATCGTCGGGGCTATTAGCGAAAATCAGCAGAAGTATTTTCAACAACTGGTTAAAATGGCTTCTCAGTTGGGTGTTAGCAATCTTCATTTTTTGGGACAGGTGGAAGATGTTCGTGCGGAATTGGTGAAAATGGATATCTATCTTTGTACATCAGTTGCTGAATCTTCACCGATTTCTGTTTGGGAAGCGATGAGTATGGCAAGGCCCATCATCTCTACGGATGTTGGTGATGTGGCTGAATATATTGAACCTGGGGTATCTGGGGAAATTATATCTGACCGAGACGCTGATAAAATGACAGAGTATGTGTCAAGGTTGATTGAACAACCAGCGCTAAGAGAAAGTTATGGTCTGGCTGCAAGAGACATTGCCATTAAACACCTCGATATTGCCTTATGTGCTGAACGACATTTTGCAGCCTATAACGCGGTAATAAATTGAATCTCTATTAATAATTAAACTTACAAAGTATGTTAAAAGACAAAATTTTCTTAATAACCGGTGGAACCGGTTCATTTGGACAGACAGTAACTTCTTATTTGCTTTCAAAAGGATCCAGGGAAATACGTATTTTCAGCCGTGATGAAGCCAAGCAGGATCAAATGCGCACGGACTTTAATGATGATCGTCTGAGGTTTTATATTGGTGATGTCAGAGACTATGCCGGTATTGATAGGGCATTGAATGGTGTTGACTATGTGTTTCATGGGGCAGCACTCAAACAGGTACCTTCCTGTGAGTTTTTCCCAATGCAGGCTGTAATGACAAATATCGTGGGAAGCGATAATGTCATCAGGGCGTCTATTGAAAATAAAGTAAAAAAAGTCGTCTGCCTAAGTACGGATAAAGCAGTCTATCCAATTAATGCGATGGGATTGAGCAAGGCGATGATGGAAAAGGTAGCTCAATCTTATGCGCGGCAATTAACTCCTGATCAAACGGTTATCAGCTGTGTGCGTTATGGCAATGTCATGTATTCTCGTGGATCCGTGATACCCCGTTTTATTCAGCAGATCAAAGAAAGCAAGCCCATCACGATTACCGAGCCCACAATGACGAGATTTTTGATGGCGCTTTCTGAGTCGGTTGATCTTGTGGAACACGCATTTGGAAATGCTCAACAAGGGGATGTTTTTATTAAAAAGGCGCCTGCCTGCACGGTAGAAGATTTAGCCTCGGCCTTGAAAAACCTATTCAATAGTGATGTTGAAACCAGGATTATTGGCATCAGACATGGTGAAAAAATCTATGAAACCCTGGCATCCAAAGAGGAACTGGTCACCTCTGAGGACCTGGGTGGCTACTTGAGGCTCCGTATGGACACTCGAGACCTTAATTACGAAAAATATTTTTCCGAAGGTAATAAAAACGAAATCGGTTTCGATGATTACCATTCTCATAATACCGATCAACTTTCTGTTAAGCAGGTTGAAGAGATTTTGTTGTCATTACCAGAAGTTAAACAGGAACTAGAGGGCTGGTCTGCATGAATGTAGTTGTAACTGGCGCCAATGGTTTTATTGGAAAGAATTTATGTGTGAGCTTGCAGCGCAATAAATCTATCGAGATATTCAAAGTCACAAGGAAAACCAGTCCAGCTGAACTAAATCAACTCATTTCTGAAGCTGATTTTATTTTCCACCTGGCAGGTATTAACAGGCCGGATGATGAATCTGAGTTTTACCAGGGTAACTCGGATTTAACAGAATTTATCTGCAAATCAATCAAGTCCACAGGCAGAAACATACCGATTGTTCTTACTTCTTCTGTTCAGGCAGAACTGCCAAATGCTTATGGTCGTAGCAAGCTGAAAGCCGAGATTCACTTGCTGAATCTCTATATGGAAACCGGTAACAATGTTTACATTTACCGGTTGCAAAATGTTTTTGGTAAATGGTGCAAGCCCAATTATAACTCCGTGGTTGCAACATTTTGCCACAATATCAGTCATGGGCTGACTATTAAAATAAATGATCCTGAAACAGAACTGAAATTAGTTCATATTGGAGCGGTTATTACTTCTTTTATAGAAATGATGTCAACCACACCAAATGACCGATTATATGTTGATGTTCAGCCTGTTTATTCTGTAACGCTTGGTGAGCTTGCTGATCAACTGTACAAGTTCAAGGAAAGCAGGGAAACCCTGATTACCGAACCGGTTGGTGATGGCTTTAAACGTGTTTTGTATGCTACTTATATCAGTTACATATCACCTGATCATTTCAACTATCGACTGACCCGGCATGAAGATGAGCGCGGAGCATTTGTTGAAATGCTGAAAACCAGGGATTCAGGACAATTTTCTTTTTTTACCGCTCATCCCGGGATCACGCGTGGTGGACATTACCATAATGTCAAAACAGAGAAGTTTCTGGTTATCCAGGGACAGGCGCGCTTCAGGTTTCGCAATATCGTTACGGATGAAGTGGTCGAAATTTCAACCAGCGGAGATGGCCCTGAAGTCGTGGAAACCATACCTGGCTGGTCTCATGACATAACAAATATTGGTGACCGTGAAATGATTGTCATGCTGTGGGCAAATGAAAACTTTGATCGCGATCGCCCTGATACTGTAGCCCACGAGGTGTAAGGGATGAAAAAACTGAAGGTGATGACTATTGTTGGTACTCGTCCGGAAATTATCCGCCTGTCGAGAGTTATCCCCAAACTGGATGAATATTGCCAGCACCTTCTGGTTCATACAGGTCAAAATTATGATTATGAGCTGAACCAGATTTTTTTCGATGATTTGAAAATTCGCAAACCTGATCATTTTCTTGAGGCTGCCGGCAGCAATGGCGCTGAAACCATTGGAAATGTCATTATTGCAATTGATGCCTTGCTGGAAAAAGAGTCGCCGGATTGTATCCTGGTGTTGGGAGATACCAATAGCTGTCTGTCAGTAATACCGGCAAAACGTCGCAAGATTCCAATTTTTCATATGGAAGCAGGTAATCGTTGTTTTGATATGAGAGTGCCTGAGGAGATCAATCGAAGAATTGTTGACCATACGTCTGATATCAATCTGACTTACAGCTCGATTGCCCGGGAGTATCTGTTAAGTGAAGGTTTACCGCCTGATCAGGTAATAAAAACCGGCAGTCCCATGAAGGAAGTGCTCGAATATTATCGTGCTGATATTGAGCAATCCGGTGCACTTGCGCGTCTGGATCTCAACAAGAGCGAGTATTTTGTAGTCAGCGCTCATCGTGAAGAAAATATTGAGTCGGATAAAAATGTCACCAAACTGGCTCAAGTGCTTAATGGTATCGCTGAACAATTCAGTTTGCCTGTTATTGTATCTACTCATCCACGTACCAGAAAACGTATTGATTCGCTGGGCCTGGAATTTGATGAAAAAATTCAGTTTTTAAAACCGCTGGGTTTTACTG
>JABDQZ010000248.1 GCA_013041975.1 Gammaproteobacteria bacterium | reverse complement strand
GGATTAGCTTGATCTGAGCCACACAGAATACCCGGATTATTCTCATAATCATCTTCGGTTATCCCGTCACCAAAGCCACCCTGTACATCATTAAGTGTAAACGTGTGTTGAACTGGTTCTACTGCACCAGGAGCTCCATACCATACCTGGGTTGCAGCAAAAGTACTGCTCGTCGGAACTGCGAATAGCATGATCGTCGCTATCCCCAGTATTTTCAAGAAATTTATAAATCGCCATATTTCCATAACATAATCTCCCATTCCTTCGAAACCGGCCCATAAAACCGGTTATAATTGACAACATGCGGGACAAAAGAACCCGCTACCCTGTAAGGAAGAATAGGCTTGATATTGAGCTCTAGAATTGACGCAGATCAAAATAAAACCCGCCTCTTATACACCAACCTTATGCTTTAGTATGTTATTTTTATAATACTGATTTTTAAAGCATTATTAATATTTCAGCAAATGCGAATTATCAATTTTCAGGCTGCGACATAATGTCGCAGAACATGAAAAAAAGTTGTTAAAATAGCTGAAACGTTTCTGACAGGCTAGACAGCCGGACAAAGAACTCGTGCTTGGAAAGTGCTCTTATTAAACATCAGTAGCAAAACCAATACTCGTTACTTCTTTGGAGTAGAAATTTTCATCAGATAAACTATATAAGGTGGCACAATCAACAGTTGAGCCAAAACCGCTGGATGGTAACTCAGATAACCGCTTTACCTCGGAAAGTCCGTCTTTACCTATTATATGTACCGCGTATTCATCAGGAATTCCCATACGGCACATCTGACAAGTGACACAATAATGATTGAATGCCTTTTGCAACAAAAGGCATTTCTCATCATGCGGACAACTCGTGTTTAATGCAGATAATGACATTGCTAATGCACATTCCAGGCACTGACCCTGTTTCGACCTGCATGCTTTGAACGATAAAGTGCCTGATCAGCCAGGTGAATGGTTTTTTCAACATCGCCACCAGGTTCAAGAGAAGCAACACCAAAAGAGGTAGAGATACTGATGGTCTTGTCTTTGCCAATTTCAATTTCAAACTGGTCGATACTCGTATGTAACCTGCCAAGTATTTCACTGGCCTCATGAATGTCTGCATCCGGCAGTAAAAACAGAAACTCATCACCACCATAACGGAAAACAGAATCATAAACCCTGACTGACAAACCCAGATAACGCCCAAATTCGGCAAGCAATTTATCGCCTGCTAGATGTCCGTAGCTATCATTAATTTCTTTAAAATGATCGATATCCATGAGAGCTATACTGACATCATAGGTTTTACGATTAACCAGCTCCTGCTGCCTGATTAACTGGTCTAGCATTTCTTTTCGAGTATAAAGACCTGTTAGTGCATCCAGACTGCCTACTTTCTGCTTAAGCTCCTCGTTTAATTGATATAACTGGCGTCGCAGACGCTTTTCAATTTTATAAAGTGCCTCATAATCTGAAACGGTGATTTTTTCACTGTGTACGCTTTTTTCCCAAAGCCTGCTCGCCAGCACATGTACCTGGCGATGATCGGCATTGATTTTGTCAAACAGTGGATGGCCTCTTACCTGGTCATTGCCGTAAACATCAAGCCATGCCCCAAATGCGCAAAGGTGGTGTGCCTCTGGCAACAGGTCTCTGACATTCGGTGGCAAACGACAGATAAGCGCCCTATTCAGGTCTGCATACCATTGTTCCTGGCTCTCTATGGCTGCAGAGAGCTCTTCAACAGCCTCTTCCAACTCGTGCTGTCCGAGGTTAAGCATTGAATGTTGAACCTCATATTTTTCGCGTATCATGGTTTCCATCACGTCCACCTTTTTCCAGATCCTGTTTCTTACCTTCCCAGGTATTCATTAACTTCATCCTGGTCTAAATACTGGGCTTTATACTCCCCCTCTCCGATGAACTTTTCTATGGTGTAAACATATGCCCTTAAGTGGCTTGCTGAGCCGTCAAGCAGGTTGCTGTACAAGCGTTTAATGGACTTTTCATCGGTATAATCCATACCGCAATCACTCTCATATTCTATCAAGTCCTGATAGTCATAATCGGTAACCTCATGAGGGCAAAGTACAATGTCATGCATATCAAGCTCTTCAATAAATGCTCCAACGTACATTGCGGCTAACAATCCATTAACTTCATAGTCACTACCTTCATATGGCTTGTAGCCGACAGTCCCCCTGCTAACTAAAGCATTAAAAGCAGTAACAAAATGTTCTCCAAATTGTTCACTGGAAAAATCGCCAACCAAATCACTTGTGACCGGGTCCTCTACTCCAAATTTTTCCATTACATGCAGAACTGCCAGCGTATGGCGAGTTTCTGAAGCAGTTATATTAAAGAATACTTGTGACTCGGATTTATCTGAATATATTTCGCTGAATCTGATATAGACATCACGAGCCAGCTTTTCTTCTTCCCTCATAAATATCAAATGCAGTTCTTCATTGATATCGAGTTCAGTTGCATTTTTTCCATTAGAAGCGTTGGTCACTGGCAAAAACAGCATGCTCACTAACAATATGCTTAATAGCCCTGTTAAAATTTGTTTGATTGAAATTTTCATCACGCCACCCCCACATTTGATCATGGTCACTTAAAGCCATCCCATGCCTTCAATTCCTCCCTTGATTAGAGT
>JABDQZ010000244.1 GCA_013041975.1 Gammaproteobacteria bacterium | reverse complement strand
CAGTAAAGGTATGAATGTTGAAGAAGATTATGGATTAAGTGTTTCCGGCTGGCGTCAGTTGCTCAGTCGTTTCATTCCAACCTGGGTCAAGCCGGTTAAAGTCCCGGGTGTTGCAGAAGTACTGATGCAATCCATGGTTGTGGGCTCGGCGATTACACGAGACAAGTCACTCAAGAGTGGTCTGGCGGATTTTTACTGCAACATACAATTACCTGACGTTGGTTTGCTGGACTTCAATGCAGTCACTGAGGTTGAGCAAAGAGGTTATGACACGGTGTTAGAGCCATTAAAACAATGGCTGGATAAAGAAAGGCTAGACAGCCAGAAACCCCATTAGAGATTGACTACTTAATGGGGTCTCTGTCGTTTGTCACGAAGTTCCCCTGGTAAGAAGGAACTATTAATAATATTAGTCCAGCCCTTCGTTTTTTCAAGTTTTGCGTAGGTAATTAGTTTTGCTTCTGCTGTAAGGAGCGTTCGATCGCTTTGCTGCGTGCATAGCGCTGGTAATTCCAGCCTTCTTTATACTTCTTGTCGAGTACCAGTCCCATTAAGTTGAGCATGCGCTGGCGCCGGGTTATCGAGTCAGTTTGCGTGACGAACTCGCCTTTATCACCAAAAAACACCAGGGCAGGCAGCTGAATCAGGTCAGTGTTTTTGTACCATTGCTGTGGCGTGACTTTTTCTCCGGTTGGGGTGATAACCCGTGTGTTGGAGTCCCTGGCATCAAGTCTGGCTACTTTGAAGTTCTCAAGCTGTTGGCGTATTTCAGGAAGTGCCAGCACGTCTTTGTGAAAATTGCTGCATTCAAGACAGTCGTTGGCTTCAAAAAAAACAAGCAGAGGTTTGTCTTGCCCTGCTTCAAGTTTTAAAGGCGGTTGTAAAAACAGCGCGTCACTTTTCAGTTGATAGTCTGTTTTTGCAACGGGTTCAATGGACTTTCGCTTGAGGTAATCACGAAACTTTTCAGCGGGTTTTCGGTGTTCTATGAACGAGATGATATTTTCGAAATGCTCCGGGCTCTTGTAGCCCACCAACTTCAGAAAGCGTTTACCATCTGGGCCATAGAATAACAATGTGGGTGCTATGGCTGCTCCTTCATTAACAGCGAAATGCTTAACCCGGGTGGGTGTGCCATCGGGATGCGTCATCTCGACATCATCAAAAATTTCCAGGCCGAGTGAATCAAAATTTCGCTGTACGGCTCTGGCAATGCGCGGGTTGCCCAAGCTGACCTTGAGAAACATTTTGCAATAGGAACAGCCTTGCGTGGTAAACATGATCATCAGGCCTTTTTTGCCATCAGCTATGGCCGTTTCAAGATCATCAGAAAGGTCTTTAAAGGTGTTATCAATGAACCAGTCAGGATAAGTAATGTGGTGGAACTCGCTGTCGTCAAAATCCTTGGCTGATAAAACGGATGTGAGGAATAAAACGATTAAACTGGCAATGGCCCGTTTCCAGTAGTGTTTGTCTCTATTTCTTTGCATGATCACTCAGTATAGCTGTCTATACAGTTTGTCTTTGGATAATATGGCAAGTATGCCAGAGTCTTTTAAAAAACCGGAATATCTTCTTATTTTGCTCGCCGCGGCAGGAGCCTTTGCTTTTTCTACATGGCAAACCCTGTTGAATAACTTTGCGATTGAGAAGGCAAGCTTTACCGGTGTCGAAATCGGCATATTACAAAGCCTGCGCGAGGTACCCGGGTTTCTCGCTTTTACCACGATCTTTATCCTGCTGGTGGTTCGTGAACAGGTGTTTGCGCTGGTTTCAATTCTGCTGCTGGGGCTCGGTGTAGCATTGACCGGCATGCTACCAACCGAATATGGCCTTTATTTCACTACCGTGTTGATGTCTGTCGGTTTTCATTATTACTTCACGATACAGCAGTCACTCACAATGCAATGGATCGACAAGGAGCGTTCGCCTTTGATTATGGGGCGTCAGTCATCCGCCAAGTCCATAGCATCAATTGTGGTGTTTTGCGGCATCTGGCTGGGCATGGAAGTGTTTGGCCTGGGTTACAGCTGGCTCTACGGCGTGGCCGGTCTGGGAGCTGTTTTGATTGCCATTATTGCATGGTTATGGTTTCCGCAATTTTCACACAGGGAACCTCAGCACAAGCACCTGGTATTTCGTAAGCGTTACTGGCTTTACTATGCGCTGGTCTTCATGAGTGGTGCACGTCGCCAGATCTTTATTGTATTTGCCGGCTTTTTGATGGTTGAGAAGTTTGGGTATTCCGCTGCTGACATCGCGTTGCTGTTTTTAATCAATCATGTGATTAATGCACCATTGGCTCCAAAAATAGGGCGTTTGATCAGTGCCTGGGGTGAACGCCGGATTTTAACGATTGAATATGTTGGGCTGATCGTGATTTTTGTGTCTTATGCCTTTGTTGAAACCGGCTGGGTAGCTGCGACCTTGTATGTGGTCGATCATTTGTTTTTTGCCATGGCGATAGGCATCAACAGTTATTTCCATAAAATTGCCGACCCCAGGGATATTG
>JABDQZ010000240.1 GCA_013041975.1 Gammaproteobacteria bacterium | reverse complement strand
GGTTTGCTCGGCCTGATCACTTCTTTAGTCGTGCTTCTGTTGCTGATGTCCAAGCCCGTTGCACGCATTGTGTCACTTTCCCAGAATCTACCTTTACTGTCTTCAAACAGACATGATGATTTCAAGGCGAAATATCCAATTGAACAAGAAAAAGCCTTGTTGCGAGATGAGCTCGACCTGCTTGAGTCAACCTCATTGCGACTTGCGGATCAGCTGCAAAAATCCGAAACAGAATTAATCTGGCAGGCAGAACATGATGCCCTGACCGGCCTGAAAAACAGACATCGTTTTCGACAGGACTTTAAACAGATACTCAAACATTCAGAACGCTCGAACCATGAAGGCGCTTTACTGTATTTTGACCTTGACCAGTTTAAATACGTCAATGACACCAGTGGTCACCAGACAGGAGATGTCTTACTCAAGCTTGTTGCTGACCAGATAAAAAAAACCATCCGCACTACAGATATCTGTGCTCGCCTTGGCGGTGATGAATTTGCATTGATATTACCTGAAACCGGAGAAGACGGCGCAGTAAAGCTGGCCGATAAAATCCAGGAAACACTGGCTGAAATATCTCTACCCTCTGAGGAATATGTTCATCGAACCAGTGCCAGTATCGGCATTGTCATGTTTCCCAGACATGGAGACAATGTGGAGGAACTGGTCTCTAATGGTGATATTGCAATGTACCATGCCAAAGACAATGGACGTGGTAACACCTATTTGTTTTCTGAATCCAACAGGACTCGTGAACAGATACATCAGCGCCTTCGCTGGAAAGATATCATTGAAAGCGCATTAAATGAGAAGCGTTTGATTCTCTATTTTCAGCCAATACTCGACACCCGTTCCAATACGATTTCGCATCATGAAGCTTTACTACGCGTGGTACAGGACAATGGGGAAATTATTCCTCCAGGTACTTTTATTGCTGAAGCCGAACAGGCAGGCCTGATAAACCTGATTGACTATCATGTCCTGGAACTGGCACTGCAGTACCTTTCAGAAAACAACCATTCAGTCAATAAAATTGCTGTAAACATTTCAGGTAAAACAATTAATGACGAAAACCTGGTATCTCATATTATTGACCTGATCAGCACCTACAAGGTTGCTCCTGAAAGCATTATCTTCGAAATCACTGAAACTGCCGCAGTGGCTGATATTCTGGTAGCCTCCAAGATCATGAAGGACATCAATTCAATTGGTTGCCAGTTTGCTCTCGACGATTTTGGTATTGGGTTTTCTTCCTTTTATTACCTCAAACAACTACCAGCTCAATACATTAAAATCGATGGGGCCTTCATCCGAAACATTACCAGCAACCTTGACGATCAGTTATTTGTCCAGGCGATCTCTACGGTCAGTGCCGGTCTCGGTAAGAAAACCGTGGCTGAATTCGTTGAAAATGAGGAAGCCCTGGACTTGATTCGAAAATATGGCGTTGATTATGCGCAGGGATATCATATTGGAAAGCCGCAGGCCGAACCCCAAACCTCTTACCACAAATAATACAGGGTAATTATTTCGGGCTGATTCGATATAGTTCGAAAAACTTACCTTTTTACTTGGTTATTACATGGAGACTTAACTAATGAGTACTGAAATTCCTGAACGCGACGGTGACGGCTATCTGCTGAGCATGCATGACTGGACACGCGAAATCGGTCAGGCAATGGCTGATGCCGATGGCGTAGAACTGGATGATGCAAAGTGGACGCACATCATGAAGGCCCGTGAGTATTATGAAGACGAGGCTGTTGTCCCACCCATCCGTAAATTTGCCAAATTTCTTGGTGAAAACCAGAAAGAGATTTTCAAGATGTGGAAAACCGGCCCAATGAAACCCATCACTAAATATGGTGGTCTGCCAAAACCTACTGGTTGCGTATAATTCCAGCCTTTTCGCCTCAAAAAACCGGGCCTATTGGCCGCATAGAATAAAATATCTGGTTGGTATTTAAGGGAACTTCAGCAATGAAGTTCCCTTTTTTTATTTCCCGCCCCGCTGCAGGAATCCGAACCAAGCCAACAGGGAGACGGCGCCCGCAAAACTCAACCAGACAGACACCTCGAAACTTAAGCCGATCTGCTCTCCAGCCACTGCAATTAACACTGCAAGTGAGAAAGCAACGATAAATCGTCTGATTTCAAGGCATTTTTGGCATTTTTTGTGCATATTACCTATTATTGTCACACGTAACGGATTTTTTGACGCTATATGAATTCTTCAACAATTATAGGCATAGTTGCCAGCCTGTTCCTTGTAGTAGGAAGTATTTTTATTTCTTCTGACCAGTTTGTAGTCTATTTGAATCTGCCGGGTTTTTTCATCGTGGTGACCGGCACGTTTGCAGCCACCTTCATCAGCTATCCCCTGTCTGAGTTACTGACGGCCAAACAGACGGTTTCTCAGGTCATGAAAAAGGAACAGGACAAGGTTCCTGAACTGGTCAGGGAAATCGTTACGGTTGCCAAACTGAGCATGCAGTACAAGGTCAGCAAGATTGAAGATCACCTGGACAAGGTCACCAATCCGTTTCTACGCACTGGCATCCAGCTGGTCATTGATGGCGCAACAATTGAAGACATCACCTCACTGCTGCAATGGCGTATATCGCGATTACAGGCCCAGGAGCAGACCATTACGGAAATTTTCCATAACATGGCGAGCTTTGCTCCTGCATTCGGTATGTTTGGTACCTTGATTGGCCTGGTCAATATGCTGTTTTCCATCGAAAGCGGTGATGTTGGCCAGATTGCTCATCATATGTCAGTCGCCCTGATGACCACCCTGTACGGTATTATCCTCGCAAACCTGGTTTTCAGGCCGATTGCCCTTAAACTGGAAAGACGCACCGAAAAACGTGTCATGCTGATGAATATGGCACTTGAAGGGGTATTACTGTTAAAGGAACAACGTAGCCCCAGTATCGTACGTCAGACACTTGAATCATTCGCGGCTGACTATGAGGATGAGTTGTCAGATACGCCAATAGATTTTGCTTCTGCAACACGCAGTATCCAACCGAATGAACACCCCTGATCCCCACTCAAGCAGTCATTTGCATCGTGCCAGCTACCGTATGCAGAGCATTCTGCAACAGAAACCTGCCAGGGCTGAAGGGCAATCATGGCTGATTGTTTATCTGGATGTGATTACGTTGTTACTGGCCATGTTTATCCTGCTGGTCAACCAGCCTCAGCAGGAGTTTCTGGTTGAGGACACCAAAATCCTGCAGGACAGACTGCAACCTGAAAAAGTAGAAGCCCAACAAACCACGTTCACCGATGCCGAGGATGAAAAACTGGCGGAAAGCCCTGTGCGCTCACCTGAACAACAGCAAAATATTGCTGAAGCGATTCGCAAACAACTTGAAACCATCCAGGGAGACGACCTGGTTGTTCAGGTAGATCCTGGAACCATCAAGCTGCAATTACCTGAATCCATCCTGTTTGAAACCGGAAAAAGTGACTTGCTTGACGGAGCAGACCTGTTACTG
>JABDQZ010000239.1 GCA_013041975.1 Gammaproteobacteria bacterium | reverse complement strand
ACATTCACGGTATTTCTATCGCAGGTACAACCCGTCAAATTCCAGAACTTGTTAATAAATACGATATTGATCTTATCATGCTGGCATTTCCCTCCGCGAAAAAAGCTGATGTGCGTCGAGTCGTTGAAATCTGCGAAACCACCTCAGTGCCTTTCAGGGCAATTCCTCACCTTCAGGACCTGATCTCTGGCCAGGTCAGCGTTAACGAGTTGAGGGAAGTTTCGATCGAAGACCTATTAGGTCGTGAGCCAGTTACACTGAACTGGGCAGGTATCACCAAAACCCTGGCAAACAAAACCATTCTGGTTACCGGTGCCGGAGGATCGATTGGCTCCGAGCTTTGTAGGCAGATCAGCCGCCTCAATCCTGAAAAACTGATATTGCTGGATAATAGCGAATTCAACCTGTATTCGATTGAACATGAACTCGATAAAAAATTTTCTGGTCTGAAAATCACTCACTATCTTGGCGATGTCACCGATAAAAATTACATCGAATCGGTTTTTCAGGAAAATCGTCCCCAGGTTGTTTTCCATGCTGCTGCTTACAAGCATGTGCCCATGCTGGAAAACCAGATTCGACAAGCGATGCGAAACAATATTGTTGGTACCCGCAACACGGCGGATGCTGCCAGTAAACATGGGGCAGAAATCTTTGTTCTAGTCTCCACTGACAAAGCAGTAAATCCTGCCAATGTGATGGGTGCGACCAAACGCTCAGCTGAAATCTACTGCCAGAACCTGAATGCTCATTCTGATACCAGTTTTGTGACGGTTCGTTTTGGCAATGTGCTGGGCTCTGCAGGTAGCGTCATTCCTTTGTTTCGCAAGCAAATCAAGTCGGGAGGCCCTGTCACAGTCACTGACCCACGCATGGAAAGATATTTCATGACCATTCCCGAGGCCTGCCAATTGATTATGCAGACTACTGTTCTCGGCACTGGCGGAGAAATATACGTTTTGGACATGGGTGAACCGGTAAAAATCAGCTATCTGGCAGAACAGATGATTCGCTTGTCAGGAAAAACTCCCGGGGAAGATATTGAACTCGAGTTTATTGGACTGAGACCAGGTGAAAAGTTATACGAGGAGCTATTTCATGAAAAGGAACAGTTAGAAGGTACGAGCCATAAAAAAGTTTTTCTCGCCCGACATCGCAAAGTTGACTGGAAAAACCTACTTAAGATTATGGACGACATTAAGGCAGCCTGTGAGCAACTTGAAGAAGAGAGCCTTAGCGACTTACTTCATCAACTGGTACCTGAACATGCTGAACAGGTTTCAAGGCAGAAAAGTCATGAGAGCCATACAAAACAGGCCGATAACGTCATTCCTTTGAAATCCTGATTGTCACCTGGTAATTGAGCGCATGAATGTTTATCTTCTCAACACCTGAAACCATCGCCAGAAATTTAACAACCCAGCCAGAGCCCCGGCAAAATAAGTCAGTGCAGCTGCCTTGAGTATTCTTTCAGCTGGCCTGTATTGAGACTCTTCCAGGTAACCGGTTTTCAGCAGCGGCAAAGCCTTGTTGAAACTGGCATCCAGTTCAACTGGCAAGGTGACAAAATGTACCAGCAGGCCAGACCCCATCACCAGAAATGCCGCAATTACTGTAACCAGTGTTGCCGATGGCGCTCGTGAAATCAGCCCCAGAAAAGGTGATACAAACAGCAGAAAAGACCCCAGCCTCTGGGCAACAACGGTAAATTTAGCCATTTGTGTTCTGAAACGAAACATAGGCTGGCCAAGACCATCCTGCATCGCATGCCCGACCTCATGGGCAGCTACTGTTATTGAGGTCAGGGTTTTCCCCTCAAACTTGTCTTTGGTAAGACGTACCGACTTGGAAATCGGATCGTAGTGATCACCCTGCTCTGTTATTTCCACACTTACGGCCGGTAGACCGATTTTATCAAGTAAATGACGGGCAAGCTCAGCACCTGTTCCAGGAAAATTTTCTTCCTGCATGCGATGGTATTTTTTTAATACAGAGGCGACCCAGAGTTGGGGTATATAGATAATTGCCAGCAGAAAAAGAAAGAAGACTAGGTATGGCATGATTTCGAGTAATGGACTTCTGCAAAATAGCTGTATCGTTGGTTATGACAATTCTACAGGTTTTTACCCCTGATCAGGTTTTTAAACTGACCGGATTTTTCAGTGATTTCATCCCAGGCAACCGCAACCCTGACAATTGCCAGCGTGCCTGTAGTCAATAATTTCGAATCTTGATAGTAATCAGCTGGAACATCTGTCAGATACAGCAACAGGGATTCCAGCCCGGGATTATGCCCTACCAGCAACGGGCAATTAATTTCATCGGGTAACTCTGACAGAACCTGCAACAGTTGCTCAACGCCTGCCTCGTAGATACGATCATCCAGTTCGAGTTCTACCTGGTCAGGCAGCATTTCAGCAACAATACTGGCTGTCGATAAAGCTCGCTCGGCAGGAGATGAAATCACAACGTCAGGCTTGTAAGGCGCATTACTGGAAAGCCAGTAGCCAATTTTTTTGGCTGCCTTGCTACCCCGTTTTTTCAATGGACGGTCAAAGTCACCGGTATCAGTGCTCCAGTCTGACTTGCCATGGCGCATGATCAAAAGTTTTCTGCTTTTGTACTCAGGACCGCTCATGCTTAATCATTGCTATTTCTGGAAAGTGCCGGCCAGGCTGCCTGCAAATACACCAACATGGACCACAGTGTCAGAATGACCGCTACATACAACAGCACATAACCCACCGTGAAGGTTGGGAACAGGCCGATATCATCACGGTAGATGAGCAGAACCAGCGCAAGCATCTGCGCGGCGGTTTTGAATTTTCCAATAACAGAAACAGCGACAGTCGCCCTTTCTCCCAGCTCTGCCATCCATTCACGCAAGGCTGAAATGGTAATTTCTCGACCGATGATGACAACGGCAGGAATGACCATGAAAATAGTTGGTTGTGCCTGCACCAGCACGATCAGAGCCGCAGCCACCATCAGTTTGTCTGCAACGGGATCAAGAAAAGCGCCCAGGGGCGAGGTCTGATGCCACTTACGTGCCAGATAACCATCCAGCCAATCTGTAATGGCTGCCAGGGCAAATAGAAAGGCACAGAGCTGGTTTGACCATTCGAAAGGCAGATAGAAGCTTCCGACGAAAAACGGGATCAGGATGATGCGCAGGAAGGTCAGGATGTTGGGAATGGTGAGCATATCGGTACTATAGTAATGGATGAGCTTTCGCTGGTCTAATGGCTTGTGCCTGCGCGGGAATGAATACCATTAATCTCCGTGAAATGTCTCGTAAATCTTCCTGGCCAACTGTTGGCTGATGCCTTCAACCTTGGCAATATCTTCGATACCTGCCTTCTGTAATTGTTGAAGCCCACCAAAATGTTTGAGCAGAGTCTGCCTGCGTTTCGGTCCCACGCCAGGAATATCCTGCAAGGTGGAGCTTTTCCTCGATTTAGCCCGACGATTTCTGTGACCGGTAATTGCAAAGCGGTGTGATTCATCACGAATATGCTGCAGCAGGTGCAATGCCGGTGAATTCGCGGGAATAATAATCGGCTGGGGCCGATCCAACAAGAACAACTGTTCCATTCCCGGCCTACGATCCGGACCTTTGGCGATGCCGACCAGTAAAACACCACTGATGGCAAGCTCCTGCAAAATGGCATCAGCAGCATTCAATTGCCCCTTGCCGCCGTCGATAAACAGGATATCAGGCAACGGTACATCGCCGGTTTTCACCCTGCTGTAGCGGCGCTCAAGGGCCTGTGACATCGCTGCGTAATCATCCCCTGCCTTGATTCCTTCAATATTGAAGCGTCGGTAATCCTGCTTTAATGGCCCTTCCTGGTTAAACACCACGCAGGAAGCCACCGTCAGCTCTCCCGACGTATGGCTGATATCAAAACATTCCATGCGTTCCGGTAACGACTCCAATTGCAAGGCATTGTGGAGGGCTTCGAGCCTTTTTTGCTGACCTGCATCTCCGGAAAGTTTCGACTGCAGGGTAATCCGCGCATTGCGCTCAGCCATTTTTAGCCAACGGGCACGTTCAGCACGGACATTTTTGCGAATGACGACGCGCCTGCCTTTCTGCTCGCTCAGCACTTCCTGTAACAGTTCCAGGTCATCGGGAAGTGCTGTCACCAGAATTTCATTGGGGATAAGCTGCCCCTGGCCTGACTGACCGATATAATAGCGCGAAATAAATGCTGACATTAATGATTCAACACTCGCATCCGATGGCGCCTTGGGAAAATAATGCTTGTTGCCCAGGTTTCTGCCAGATCGAATAAAAAACTGCTGTATGCAGGCCGTACCCTGTTCATAGGCACAGGCCAGAATATCCATATCACCTGACTCACCCGATACATACTGTTTCTCCTGAACCGCACGTAGTGCAGCAATCTGGTCACGCAGGCGCGCCGCTTCTTCAAATGCCAGTGCCAATGATGCTTCGTCCATGCGCTGCATCAGTTTTTCTACTACCGTACTGGTCTTTCCCTGCAAAAAAAGCACGGTGTCATTGACGTGCTGCTGATACTGGTCAAGTGTTACTTCATCGGTGCAGGGCCCGCTGCAACGCTTGATCTGGTATTGCAGACAGGGGCGTGAGCGATTCTGGTAAAAGCTGTTTTCACACTGGCGCACAGGAAACAGTTTTTGCAGCAGATGCAGGGTTTCGCGTACCGCCCCGGCACTCGGATAGGGCCCGAAATACCTCCCTTTTCCCTTTCGTGCCCCACGATGAAAACTTAAGCGGGGAAATTCATCCGCAGACAGGTAGAGATAGGGATAGCTTTTATCATCCCTGAGGAGAATGTTGTAACGGGGACTGAACTCCTTGATGAGGTTGTTTTCCAGAAGCAGGGCTTCAGCTTCAGTATGCGTCACAATGATCTCAATGTGATCAATCTGCGACACCATGTGATGAATTCGCTTGTTGTGGGAACGGCTGAAATAGCTGCTGACGCGGCGTTTCAAGTCTTTCGCTTTTCCGACGTATAAAACCACGCCTCCTTTATCGAGCATGCGGTAGACACCCGGAGCATGGGTCAGGGTTTTGAGGAAGGCTTTTGAATCGAAGGAAGACATTCTCACTCAGGATTATAAAAGAGTGCTCATTTTAGCCAACTAACTCCCTCGCCCGCTCAAACACCTGCTCAAACATCTCTGTCGTCAAACGCTTTGTCTGCGTGTTATAACGGCTGCAATGGTATGAATCGATTAATGTAAAACCACCAGGCAATTGATGTTCAACAGCATGCCCAAATTTGTAAGCCGACAGCTTCTGTCCCAAAGCCTTTAAAATGGCATTATGGGCAATCGAGCCCAGCGCAACGAGAAGCCGTTTGCTTTCAAGTGATTCAAGCTCAAACTTGAGAAAAGCGTTGCATTGATTGATCTCCGCACCAGTCGGCTTGTTCTGGGGTGGCAGACATTTCACTGCATTGGTTATTCTGCAATTCATCAGTTCAAGTCCATCTTCCACATGATCCGATGTAGGCTGATTGCTGAAACCTGTTTTATAGAGTGTTTCGTATAGCAACACACCGGCATAGTCGCCGGTAAAGGGCCTGCCTGTTGCGTTAGCACCGTGCATTCCCGGCGCCAGTCCGACAATTAATACATCAGGATTTTCATCTCCAAATGGTGCTACCGGCAAGCCATGATAATCAGGGTATTGCTGACGATTATCCGCAAGAAAGTCCGCCAGGCGCGGACAGGCAGTGCATTCGATATCAAAATCAGTCACTGTCCAATCACACCATACCGAATAGCCAGATGCGTCAGCTCAACATCATTTGACACATTGAGTTTTTCAAACACCCGGTGTCGATAGGTACTGATGGTTTTCGGGCTGAGAAACAGGCTGTCCGAAATATACTGGTTACTGTGCCCCTGGGTGACCATCAGCATCACCTGCATTTCACGATCTGACAGATTGGCGAAAGGATTATCATCAGTCCCGGAAACTTCATGATCAAGATACTGATTACCCTCAAGCACCGAGTTGATCGCATTGAACATTTCTCTGGCTTCAGAACCTTTTGTCACATACCCGGAAGCTCCCGCCTTGATCAGCTGTGCTGGAAATGGTGCATCCTGCAAGGCAGTAACCGCAATAACCTTAATATCTGGAAACTTGTGATGAATACGCTTGGTCGTTTCAAGACCGCCGATACCTGGCATATTGATATCCATTAATACAACATTAGGCAATATGGATTCTGTTTGTAGATATTCCAGTGCTTCTTCTCCAGAAGCCTTTTCTGCAACAACCTGGAAATTTTCATTCGATTCAAGAATGCTTTTCAGTCCTGCACGGACAAGATCATGATCATCAACGAGTAAGATACTGGTCATAAAGTGTTGCCAATTTGCTTCACAGTTTTTAGGCTGTGAGTTTAACGCAACCGGACTTTTAACGAAAACCTATTCATGACTATCGATTCTGGGCATATCCACTATTCAGATATCACTGTATTAATACTCTGTGGCGGAGGGAGTCGCCGCATGGGTGGAGAGGATAAGGGACTCATTGACTTTAATGGCAAACCCATGATCCTGCATTCAATTGAAGAATTATCCCGCCAATTCCCCGAAATTTTTATCAGCGCCAATAATAATATCGACCAATACCAGTCACTTGGTCATCAGGTAATACAGGACAGTATCGATGATGCGGGTCCACTCGGTGGTATCTATTCAGCCCTGCAGAAATCGGATAAGTCCCTTCTATTGATTACCACCTGCGATACCCCGCTGATTGACATCGAAATTGCAGAGCGCCTGATTCGGAGCAATACAAAGTCCGAGGCTGATATTCATGTTGCTCATGACGGCAAGCATATGCAGATGCTTCATGCCTTGCTAAACATAAAAAAAACTGAGCTAAAGGCTTCACTGGCTCGATATCTGGAAAAAGACAGGTCGGTTAAAGGCTGGTATCAGCAGTTGAATGTTTTTGAGGTGGATTGTTCAGACCTGGCTCAGCACTTTTCGAATATTAATACGCCAGAGGATTTGTTTAAGGCCTCAAATTGATAATTATCAATTATTACTTGACTTAATGGTCAATATAGGAAAAAGTACGCCCCCAACAACAACAATAAAAATAATGACAGTGAAGTCAAAATAACAGCTTGGAGCTTTTATAAAACTTACCCGGTGGCGCCCCAAGGCGCCTTAGGGATTTATCTGCCCATTCCAGTTAAGGTATATTTGCTCCCTTCGCCTTCTGTTTCGTCTTGGCTTTACGGGCCTTTCGTGCTTTTTTGGCTCGCCTTTCCGCAAACTCGATCATCTGGGTCTGACTGCCAATTTCCTGTTCTTTATTCTCTGGCTTGTATTGCAGATAAGAACCATCAGATTGCATTTCCCAGGCAGAACGCCGGTCATTGAGCTGCGTATCTAGAATTGTGCGCAATTCATTACACTGTGCCTCACCTTCTACAGGCGTTACGACTTCAACTCGGGATTCGAGGTTCCGTTTCATACTATCTGCAGAACCAATAAAATATTCTTCTTCACCGCCATTCTGAAAATAATAAATACGTGTATGTTCAAGGAATCGACCGACAATACTGATAACACGGATAGAGTCAGACAAGCCTTCGATGCCCGGACGAATACGGCAGGTATCACGAATAATCAGATCAACCTTCACACCCTCCCGGGCAGCCTCATAAAGTGCACGGGTAATGTCAACATCTTCCAGTGCATTCATCTTTAACTGGATCAGGCCTGGCTTGTCTTTTGAATGTAAACGTCGTTCTCTGGCAATCTTTGACAACAATGCCTTTTTTAACGCCTTTGGCGACGTCAGTAGTTTCTGGAAACTCCTTAACTGGTAACCCGTAGTCAGGTAATTAAATAACTCTGTGGCATCCTGACCGAGAATTGCATCATTGGTGAGAATACCAAGATCAGAATACAAGCGCGCCGTACCAGCATGATAGTTACCCGTGCCGATATGCAGGTAACGTTTCAGACCGTTGTAATCATTACGCACGACCAGAATAATCTTGGAATGTGTTTTCAGACCGATCACACCGTAGGTGACATGGACCCCTGCTTCTTCCATGCGGGCCGCCCAATGAATATTTGCCGCTTCGTCAAAACGGGCTTTCAGCTCGACCACGACCGCGACCTGCTTGCCATTGCGTGCAGCCTGAATCAGGTACTCAACTACCTTGGTATCCTGGGAAGTGCGATACAAAGTCATCTTGATCGCCCGTACCTTTGGGTCTGCGCTGGCTTCTTTGAGGAAACGCTCAACCGAAGTACCAAAAGATTCATAAGGATGCTGTAGGAAAATAGAGCCGCGTTCACGAATAATATGGAAAATACTTTTTCGATCCAGTAATTCGATATGATCGATTGGATGATGAGGCTCATCATGCAATTCCGGAATATCCAGGCTGACAATTTCAAACAGGTCGCGCGTTGCCATCAGGCAATCATTAATCTCGAAGACATCCTCGTCTTCATTCAGTTTCAATTCTGCCGCGAGCATACCGCTATGCACAGGATCCATACCATGAACAATCTCAAGCCTCACAATCGGTGCAAAACGTCGATCACGCAGTTCTGACTCGATCAACGACAGCAAATCATCGGCATGTTCCTCGTTACGCTCTGTATTGGCATTACGTGTTACACGAAATTTTTCACAGCTGAGTATCTCCATACCGGGCAGCAACATATCCAGGTTGTGTTCCATCACCTCTTCCAGAGCGACAAAGGCATTACGCCCCGGTAACTGAATAAAACGCTTGATACCGGCCCCAACCGGCACCTTGATTCGCGTTAATGCGGTTTTATCCTGATCCGGATATTTCACATAGACCAGCAGATTCAGAGACAAATTGGATATAAACGGGAAAGGATGTGCCGGATCAATTGACTGTGGAGTCACCAGTGGGAAAATATTGTCGTAATAATAGTCTCTGACGAACGTCTGATCCGCTTCTTCAAGTTCTTCGTACTCAAAAATTTCAATATCGAAGCGCTTTAATTCCGACAATACTCTTTGCAGATATTCAGACTTCTCCTGAAGTAATTCATCAACAATAAGATACGACTCACTGATTTGCTGCCTGGGCGTTCGGCCGTCAACCGTCAGTGAAGACAAGCCTGCCCCGACCTGCTGCTTCAGACCGCCGATACGTTTCATGAAAAATTCATCGAGGTTGGCGCTGACAATGGCGATAAATTTCAATCGTTCCAGTAG
>JABDQZ010000236.1 GCA_013041975.1 Gammaproteobacteria bacterium | reverse complement strand
GCATTTTTCTGGGTTCCTCCTCCACCAAGACAGACTAACGCATCGAGATGGTTCGCTTGATAATTCTCGACTATGACATCTGTCATATCCTGGTTCTTTCCTGCGATTTTCATCTTGTGAGGTTTGTCGCGACTGGTTCCCAATATGGTACCGCCTATTGTCAGAATACCTGACAAAACACCACCTTCCAGGCTTACCGTGCGGTTTTCCGCCAGGCCACGAAAACCATCACGTATACCAATAACACGCATGTCATAGTTATTTTGGGCCGCTTTGCCAACGCCACGTATGGCTGCATTCAGGCCAGGGCTATCGCCACCAGCAGTTAGGATACCGATATGTTTTGTCATGATTCAGGCCAGGGAACGTTAAACTAATAATTGACAGACACTTTAATGCGTGTGGTGAATTGGTGCAAAACAAATCTTCGGAGAGTGTCCGTTCCAGCTGATAGCGTTTTTTTATGCTATAAAAATGAGTACCACTTATCATTCTCTAAACTATGAATTAATCAGTTATGCCGTTATCAGAAATCATTCTGATCTCCATGGGTTTGCTTGCAATTGCGACAATTGCAGCAGGATTATTTCGCAACTTTTCTATTCCCTACACGGTATTGCTTGTTGTCATTGGAATTGCAATTGCTGAACTGGAACGGTTCTGGCCCTCTCTACAAGCACTGGAAACATTCGTTCTCACACCCGAGCTTGTTTTTTTTATATTCCTTCCCGCGCTTATTTTTGAATCTGGCCTGAGCCTGGATGCCAGACAGTTAATGAAAGACCTGGCTCCAGTGTTAACAATGGCAGTCCCTGCATTATTGATATCCACCACGCTTGTAGGTGGAGCACTGTGGTTGTTAATTGGCATTGATCTGACCACAGCCTTATTGTTTGGCGCATTGATTTCAGCGACCGATCCGGTCGCCGTTATCGCCCTGTTCAAGGAACTTGGCGCCCCATTACGACTAAACGTGCTAGTTGAAGGCGAATCACTGTTTAATGATGCAACCGCCATTGTGGTGTTCAGTATTTTATTGGCAATGATCCTGGAAGGTACAGAAGTCAGTGTTATGAGTACCGGCGCGGCTATACTGCAGTTTTTTGTCGTCTTTGTTGGTGGAGCCCTGGTTGGAGCCCTGATTGGACTACTGGTTAGTGAGATGCTTTACCAGTTAAAAAGCACCATCAGTGCAATATTGAGCATGTCGGTGGTTACCGCCTATGCCAGCTTTATACTGGCAGAACACGTGCTCCATGTTTCAGGCGTGATTGCCACCGTCAGTGCTGCATTAATGCTCAGCATCTATGGCATGTCGAGAATACCTGTCAATGTCAAACCCATAGTATCCGAAACCTGGGAGTTTGTAGGTCTGGTAGCAAATTCATTTCTATTCTTACTGGTTGGCTTATCGATTAATACCTCTTCGCTCATCTCTCACCTGGATTCTATTCTGGTCGTTATCGTCATTGTTTTACTCGCCCGGGCTGCTACGGTTTACTCTCTGGTACCGCTTACCGTTAAATTTTTTCATTTACCAAAGTTATCCATTGCTGACCGCCATATCATGTGGTGGGGAGGACTCAAAGGTGGTCTGGCTATCGCGATGGTGCTATCGATACCCGAGTCTTTACCTGGCCGAGAATTACTCATCAACCTGACGCTGGGCGTTGTTGTATTTACATTAATTGTCAATGCCTGGAGCATCAGGCCGTTAATGCATTTACTTAAAATGGACCGACTCACTGAAGATGAACAATTTGAATTCGAACGTGAATTACACCATGCGGGAAAACAGTCGGCAAAACTTCTGCGCCAATACCGAGAGCTGGGTGTGTTATCTAACCAGCTTGGCGAAAAACTCAATCTCAAAATCAATGAATCGTTTAAAAACCTGAGCTCCAACATCATTACAAAAAGTTCACGACGTCAGGTTTTTCTATTTTCATTAAAAGCCGAATTTGATGCTCTCGAACAACTCTACTCAACGGGAATTATTGATCAATACACCTTTCTCGATATCAAAAATATTTTACAAACTGATCGGGAAAAATTTCAGCAAAATGAAACATTTTTAGAAGATGACATGCTACTGGATCAAGGAACCTTGTTTCGTAGACTTGAATTATGGATTTTACAATTCACCCGTGAAAAAAACTGGGCCATCCCATTTTTATCTCATTTCCAGTCATTAAGACTTAAGCAAGGTATCCAACGTCGGATTGCCGATATTGTCATGTCCAGTATTGCTATCGAACGCTTGCAAAATGAAACCAGTTTTTCTGAAGAAAACAAACAAGCTATGGTTGAGTTTTATCACAATCGAATGCAACATCGTAAAAACAGCCTGTATCGCTTGCGTGAAGATTACCAGGAAATATTCGCCTCCATTGAAAAAGAAATATTCACAAAAGCGGCTTTGATTTCCGCCAGAATCGGCGCGGAGCAGGAATTCCATCACGGTGAAATCGGCATCAAGGCGTTTAATAAAATCACTCAGATCATCAGCACCATTCTGCAAGATATCTATTTGGAAAAAGAGGAGATACCACAAGACATTGTTTCGACCCTGGGAGCGCTTCCCCTGTTTGAAGGTTTAAGTGACAGCGCATTAAAGGCACTGGCAGAAAAAATTCAGACAGTGACTTTTCTTTCAGGCGACACCATTATTGGAGAAGGTGAACGTGGTGATGCATTATACATTTTGAAATCAGGCGTCGTTGACATCAGCAAGGCTGATGGCGAAAAACAAACGCCGATTAACACACTTGAGCAAGGTGACTTTTTCGGTGAAATGGCTCTGTTAGGCGACCAGATTCGATCAGCAACAGTGACAGCCAGAACAACGGTTGTTTCATTGCGGTTAAAACGTTCTGATGTACTGGCGATAGCAGGCCAGAATAATGAAATTGATGAGCAACTGAGACAGGCAAGTGACACTCGAAAAACCTGACGCTAAACCCAAATTGTTTCATCAGTGGCAGGCCCGATGTTCAAGTCGCCGAGGGGCCCAATTGAAAAGGCAATAACTTGTTGGCAAAAAAAGCATCTGCCACTTCGATGCCGACAGGCTTCTCTTCAATGTCTACAAAGGGTAGCTCGTAATCATTGTACCCACGCAAACCGGTTGTCAGTGAATACACCTTGTTAAATCCCAACAACTGCAGGTTGAATCCCGTCAGAATACTGCGATATCCCGAACGACAGACAACGATCACGGTGCGCTCGCGGGCTTCTGCCAATTCCGGTTCAGTCTCTTCGTACCCCCATTCACAGGCAGACTCCACGATACCGCGTGGCACATTAAGACTTCCCTCAATGTGCATGGTATCGAATTCATCACGTTCGCGAACATCCAGTACCAGCACATCCGGGTCATTTTCCATCATTTCCTGCATGTCCCAGGGCATTATTTCGTTTACTGACTTCAGACGATCAGCGAGCAAATCAACAAGTTTTTGCATGGTAAGACCTGTGTGGTAACTGGATGTTATGGCCGAAATATTAGCAATTCTGGCTTTTCATGTCAGGCACCCAAGTTATTCAGCTGCGTTCAAGTTTAACAACTTCTATTACACTTACTCACCAAAAATTGCTATATTTCCAAAACTCATTAAGCCTTGGCCGATCATTACCAGACATTGAATTGGTGAATCAAGTGCACTACTTATTTTTACTTATTAGCTTATATGCCTTCTGGCTGTTGTTATCAGGTTACTTTCTCCCCCTGCTGCTCTCGCTTGGAGGAGTTTCTGCCCTGATTCTCGTCTGGTTACTCAGACGCATGGATAAGGTAGATGCAGAACCTATCGCTATACGCATCTGCTTCAAGCTGATGCATTACATCGGCTGGCTGCTTGGACAGGTCGTTATCTCCAATATTGATGTAGCTCGTCGCATCTGGGATCCAAAGTTACCTATACAACCCTGCTGGGAAAAACTGGATATCAAGGTAAGCAGCCACCTGGAAAAAACCATTTATGCCAATTCCATCACGCTCACACCGGGCACCTTGACCACCGATGTGAAAGAGGGGCATTTCCTGATTCATAATCTGACACCTGAAGGCATGCAATCTCTACGCGAGGGCGAAATGCAGCGCCGGATCATGGATATAGGGCTTTAGGATAATGTTGACAGCAGCGATTATTGCGCTTTTGGTTACCATGACGCTGACCCTGACCCGGGCATTTATCGGGCCAACTGAGTATGACCGCATGCTGGCGGCCAATTCGTTTGGTACCAAGACGGTTCTTTTGATTGCACTGGCCGGTCATCTTTTATCCTGGCATAGTTTTCTCGATGTTGCCCTGCTCTATGCCATGGTCAATTTTGTCGGCACCATTGCAATTATGCGCTTCTTTGAAGCCAGTGCAGCTATAGAACCCGATGAAGAGGAAAACAACCCATCATGAGTGAAGTCCTCAAATGGGTCGGTGATATTTTCCTTTTCGCTGGAGGTTTTCTTTGTATCACAGGTGGTATCGGCCTGTTGCGCTTTCCTGATTTTTTTACTCGTGTGCATGCTGCCGGAGTCACAGAAACCCTCGCCACACCCTTGCTTCTGGTTGGACTGATGCTGCATATGGACTGGTCTCTGGACACGCTTAAGGTATTGATGATCCTGATATTTGTGCTGGCTACCAACCCCACAGCCACCCATGCCATGGCCAAAGCGGCATTGCATGGCGGCTTGCGCCCTTTAGTAAAACAGACTGATCGAAGCAATGATGCAGGAGATGAATCATCGAAAACCTGATTGACATTATCCTGCTCGGTTTTCTGGTGATGATCGCCATAGCGATAATCCGCCTGCGTGATCTTTTTGCCATTGTTATCCTGTTTGGTATTTACAGTTTTCTCACCGCCGTTTTATTCATGGACCTCGATGCTGTAGACGTGGCCTTTACCGAGGCGGCTGTAGGTGCAGGTGTCACAACCGTTTTGATGTTATCCAGCCTGTACCTCACAAGTCGCTGGGAAGCGGCACCCAGACACAGTTCTTTTCTACCACTTCTGGTGGTGATCATTACCGGTGCAGTACTGGTATATTCGACCCTTGATGCTCCATTATACGGCGACCCCTCCGCTCCGGTTCATCAGCATGTAGCACCGAGGTACATTCAAAAAGGGCCTACTGAGGTTGGCATGCCCAACATGGTTACGGCAGTATTAGCCAGTTACCGTGGTTATGATACTTTTGGTGAAACTTTCGTGATCTTTACCGCCGGTTTAGGTGTGATGCTGTTACTGGGCGTCCAGAAACCCCATAAACCACGCCCTGAACTCAACACAATTGAAGACGAAATTGTTTTAAAAGTGGTCGTCAAACTGCTCATTCCCCTGATTTTGCTGTACGGCCTGTATGTCCAGTTCCACGGTGATTTTGGTGCCGGCGGTGGTTTCCAGGCCGGAGTGATTTTTGCGACGGGTTTTATCCTCTATGACCTGGCATTTGGCGAGAAAGAGGTACGCAAGGTTGTGCCTGCACACTGGCTGCCACGCCTGGCAGCCCTCGGCGTCCTCATTTACGGTGGTGTAGGGGTGATTTCTCTGCTGAACAATAAACCATTTCTGGATTATTCAGCACTTGCACATGACCCGGTACATGGACAGCACCTTGGAGTATTACTGGTTGAGCTCGGGGTAGGTATCACCGTATTTTCCGTCATTCTGTTAATTTTTTACGTCCTGGCAAACCGGAGGCGTCAATCATGATAGACCCCGGCCTATATAATTACTGGATAGTTGTTTTCCTGATGATGGCAGGTTTTTATGTTGTCATATCCCAGGGAAACCTGGTAAAAAAACTGGTGGGACTGTCCCTGTTCCAGACCTCGGTATTCATCTTCTATATTTCCATGGGCAAAATCAGTGGCGGTGAAGCACCCATTCTTGTCGAGGGTATCACTGTTTACTCCAACCCATTGCCACATGTATTGATTCTTACTGCCATCGTCGTGGGCGTTGCTACCATCTCGGTCGGACTGGCACTGGTGGTACGCATCCACGAAGCTTATGGAACTATCGAGGAAGATGAAATCCATGAACAGGATCTCATTGATGACGAAACCACAGAAGATCCCTCTTCCTTCTCAAACGGAGAAAAGAACGGGTGAACTTAACAGAGCACCTACCTATTCTGGTCGTTATCATTCCGCTGATGACCGCCCCGTTATGTGTTCTGCTGGATCACCCCCGGCTGGCCTGGTTCGCTGCACTTGCTTCATCATGGGTGAGCTTTGCAGCAGCAATATCCCTGGTTATGCAGGTTTCAGCACAGGGACCGATCAGTTACTGGCTGGGTGGCTGGGAACCTCCGTGGGGCATTGAATATCGAATTGATGTTCTCGCTTCCTATGTACTCCTGATTGTCACTGCCATGGCAGCACTCGTGCTGATTTTTGCCAAGGAAAGTGTGCAAAAAGAAATCCCAGAACAACGCATTGCCTATTTTTATGCGGCCTTCATGCTGGCATTTGCCGGCCTGGCCGGTATTGTGGCTACCGGTGATGCATTCAATGTTTTCGTTTTTCTAGAAATATCCTCACTTGCCACCTACGCCTTGATCAGCATGGGCAAAGACCGGCGAGCCCTGAACGCCTCTTTCACATATCTGGTAATGGGCACAATTGGTGCTACGTTTATCCTGATTGGCATCGGCTCCCTATATATGATGACGGGAACACTCAACATGCTTGATCTGGCGGAACGCCTGCCTGAAGTCGCTGACACTCGTACAGTAAGAGCAGGTTTTGCCTTCCTCACTGTGGGTATTGGCCTGAAACTGGCACTTTTTCCTTTGCATTTGTGGCTACCTAATGCTTACGCCTATGCGCCATCAATGGTCAGTGCTTTTTTGGCGGCGACGGCTACCAAGGTTGCGATCTATCTGTTACTGCGAGCCATTCTTGTAATATTTGGTATTGATTTTTCACTGGGCCTTATGCCGCTGGACAACCTGCTGCTGGTTCTGGGGCTCATTGGCATGCTTTCCGCCTCGCTGGTAGCAGTCTATCAGCGTGATATCAAACGTTTGTTTGCCTATTCGAGTGTTGCGCAAATTGGCTACATGGTTCTGGGCGTTGGACTTGCCAATGCCACCGGCATTACTTCAACTATCCTTCACCTGTTCAATCATGCTCTGATGAAAGGGGCTTTGTTCATTGCCCTGGGAGCTGTGGCTTATCGCATCGGCTCAACCACCCTCAAGGACTTTTCCGGCCTGGGCCGGCAGATGCCATTCACCATGGCAGGTATTGTAGCTGGCGGTCTTAGCCTGATAGGCATTCCACCTTCTGTGGGCTTCATCAGTAAATGGTACCTGGTGCTGGCTACCCTTGAACAAAACCTCTGGCCTGTCGCTCTGCTGGTATTGTTTGGATCCTTTCTGGCTGTCATTTATGTCTGGAAACTGGTTGAAGCTGCCTATTTCGGCGAGCCTGATGACACGCGCACTATTCGTGAAGCCCCGCTTTCCATGCTAGCCCCGTTATGGATTCTTGTGATTGCTAACTTCTATTTTGGCATTCATACCGATCTCACCGTCGGACTTGCTACCCAGGCAACATCTGCATTGACCGGAGGTGGCGGGTGAACGAGCTTCAACTTCTCACATGGATACCGCTGGTACCTTTGCTGGCAACCGTGGGAATCGTTGCCACCGGAAAGTCACCGAATATCCGTGAGTCTGTCACCATAATCGCCGGTCTTGTGCTGTTCTGGATGGTTGCCTCGTTGAGCACCATTGTTTCATGGGACTCCAGTACCACGCTGGTACTGGCCGAGCCTCTGCCTGGATTAACATTGGCCTTCAACCTGGAACCACTGGGCTTGCTCTTTGCGCTGGTCGCGAGTTTTCTCTGGCCTGTAACAACGGTTTATTCCATTGGCTATATGCGCTCCCACCAGGAAAAAAACCAGACACGTTTTTACGCCGCATTTTCGGTTTCCATTGCCGCAGTGATGGGTATTGCACTGTCTGCCAACATGCTGACGCTGTTTATTTTTTACGAAATACTGACATTATCTACTTATCCGCTGGTCACCCATGCCGGTAACGATAAAGCTCGCAAAGCGGGTCGTATTTATCTTGGCCTGTTGATGGGAACCTCTATTGGTTTCCTGCTGCTTGCCATGATCTGGACCTGGCACCTTACCGGTACCCTGACATTTACCAAGGGTGGCGTATTTGACGACAATGCCAGCCCGGTTATCCTGGGCGTACTGCTGATGCTTTATGTCTTCGGTACTGGTAAAGCAGCCCTGATGCCATTTCACCGCTGGCTGCCAGCAGCCATGGTCGCTCCCACGCCGGTATCTGCACTTTTGCATGCTGTAGCCGTGGTCAAGGCCGGTGTTTTTACTGTGCTCAAGGTCAGTGTCTATATTTTTGGTATAGACACCATCGCCGCTCTCGCCGTGTCCGACTGGCTGGTTATGATTGCCGCATTGACCATCGTCATTGCTTCGGCTATTGCGCTGCAAAAAGACAACTTCAAGGCGCGTTTAGCGTATTCCACCGTTAGCCAGTTATCTTACATTACTATGGGTGCGATGCTCGGAATCGCAGCAGGTGCAATTGGTAGTGGATTACATATTGCAATGCATGCTTTCGGTAAGATTACCCTGTTCTTCTGCGCCGGTGCAGTGTTTGTCACGGCGCACAAATCCAAGATTAGTGAACTCAACGGTATTGGCCGGCGCATGCCGTGGACCATGGGGGCATTTGCGGTCGGGGCGGTTTCGATGATCGGCGCCCCCCCTTTTGCGGGTTTTATTTCCAAATGGTATTTACTCGGCGGAGCTTTTCAGTCGGAACACTGGGTCGCAGTGGGTGCATTAGTGATTTCGACGCTGCTAAACGCGGCGTATTTCATGCCAATTGTCTACGTGGCCTTCTTCAAGCAGGAAGACCCGCAGCATTCGCATGGACAGCATGGTGAGGCGCCTTTGCCGATTGTACTTGCGTTGCTCATAACGGCTTCGGCTACGTGGTTGATTTTCTTTTTCCCGGGTGTTCCGCTGGCACTCGTTGAACAGATGGTGAATGGCTGATGAAGACATCAAC
>JABDQZ010000233.1 GCA_013041975.1 Gammaproteobacteria bacterium | reverse complement strand
GTTGATTTCCTGGCCATTGGCCAGATCCACAGCGTTTGCACTGAAAGGTGCGGCTGCAATAAGCAGGGTAGCGAGCAGTTTTTTCATGTTGAGATGTTTCCTGAGTTTAAAGTTTTATAATGTCATTGCTATTGTTATTTATGTTACAAACGTTAAATCTAGCACAGGTGTCTGTTTGTATTATTACAATAATAATGCTGATCATTAAAATAAGTAATGACTTTTCGCAATCAATCAGTAACTAAAAGCATGATTATTCAAACTGCAATGATTCTGGCAGCGGGTCGTGGAGAGCGCATGAGGCCATTGACCGATGATACGCCCAAACCTTTATTGGAAGCTGGGGGTACTCCACTCATTGTTCATCATATCAGGGCTCTGCAGAAAGCCGGTGTCACTCATTTGGTGATCAATCATGCTCACCTTGGGCAGCAGCTTGAAGAATACCTTGGCAAAGGTGAGCGATTTGGAGTCAATATCCGCTATTCACCTGAAGGAGAGGGGGCTGCATTAGAAACCGGCGGGGGTATTTACAAGGCATTGCCCTTGCTAGGCAAGGAGCCATTCCTTGTCGTGAATGGAGACGTCTGGACAGACATGGATTATGAGGGGCTTGCTATTGGCGATGTCGATGCTCACCTCTATATGGTTAATAATCCCGATCATAACCTGCAGGGCGATTTTGCCCTGAGTAATGGAAAAGTACATCAGCTGGGATCAACTAAACTAACTTATAGTGGAATCGGAATTTATCGTCCAGAGTTGTTTGTTGGCTGTGAGCCCGGGAAGTTTCCGTTAGCTCCCATATTGCGTAATGCCATGGATCATGACCGGGTATCAGGAGAGCTGTTTACGGGTCAATGGATTGATGTGGGTACACCACAACGGCTTCAACAGGTAACTGAAATATTGTCTTCTGCAACCAGGATGGACTAACACGATAAAATGGGACAGGAAATTTCTCACAGCCAGTTTACTGCACATGACTTTGAGCTGTTTTCCGACTGTTTACGTCATGAAACAGCCTTGTTGCAGCAGTGGGTCAATGAGGGTGATTTTACCGATAAGCCCTATCAGGCAGGCTTCGAGATGGAAGCATGGCTGGTTGATGAACAGCTAAAGCCAGCGGCTAAAAACCATGATTTTCTGGACAGGCTCTCGCATCCAATGGCGGTGCCGGAACTGGCACGTTTCAACTTCGAATTAAACGGGCTGCATCGCACCATAGAGGCTGATGTGTTCAGAAAGATGTACAACGAGTTAGTGCAAACCTGGGACAGGTGCGCTGAAGTGGCCAATGAGCAGTCTGTGGATGTGATGGCAATCGGCATATTGCCCACCGCTGAGCTGGTTGATTTCACGCTGGAAAATATGTCACGCATGAAGCGTTACCGGGCGTTGAATGAACAGGTATTGCGTATGCGTGAAGGGCGCGCGCTGCAATTTCATTTTGAGGGCCGTGAAACGCTGGATTTTACTCATCCTGATGTCATGCTGGAAGCGGCTACGACATCTTTTCAGATTCATTTGCGTATGCCTTTGCATAAAGCGGTATCGCTTTATAATGCAGCAAAGATCATTTCCGGGCCGTTGACCGCGGCCTGTGCAAATTCGCCCTATTTTCTTGGTCATGACCTATGGTGTGAAAGTCGTATCCCCGTATTTGAGCAGGCTGTGCAGGTCGGCCAGTCAGATCTGACCAAGCGGGTAAGTTTCGGCATTCGCTATGCGCAACATTCCATCATGGAGGTGTTCGATTCTAACCTGGCGCGTTATCCCATTATGTTGCCGCGAGTTTTCGATGAGCCAGAGGAATCACTGGCGCATCTGCGCCTGCACAATGGAACAATCTGGCGCTGGAACCGCCCATTGGTCGGTTTCGATGACGATGGCACGCCCCATTTCAGGCTTGAACATCGCTGTGTGCCTTCTGGGCCAACGCTGGTTGATGTTATTGCCAATGCGGCATTTTTCTATGGGCTGGTCATTGATATTGCGGAACGTGATGAACCAATGGAACAACTGATTCCGTTTGAAATGGCGCGTAACAATTTTTATACCTGTGCACAATACGGTCTGAACGCCGAATTGATGTGGATTGAAAACAGTCACTATGCAGTCAAGGATCTGTTGCTGGAAGAACTGCTACCGATGGCAGCCAATGGCTTAAGGCGACTGAAGGTGAATGAAACGGAAATTAACCACTGGCTTGCTATCATCGGTCAGCGTGTGGAAACCGGTCAGACAGGTGCAAACTGGCAAAGAAAATGGGTATCTCAACATGGACACGATATGTATAAGCTAACACAGGCCTATCTTGACCGGCAGAAACAGGGTGATCCTGTTTATCAATGGAGCCTCGGATAATGAAGTTGTTCAATGAACTGGATTACCTGCCAGAAGGCCTGTTGGGATGTCAGACAACCGATTTACACGCTTTTCTGCAAAAGCCGACACTGATTCATTTACAGGGGCGCAACCCGAATCCTGTGTTCATATCGGTATTAATGCATGGGAATGAAACCGTTGGCTGGGATGCTATTTGCCGTTTGCTTCCTAAATACACGGTTGCTGGTGGTAATCAGGAATTGCCCAGGTCGTTAAGTCTGTTCATAGGAAATATCGAGGCAGCAAAAGAATCCGTACGGGCCTTGCCTGACAAACCAGACTACAATCGTATCTGGCCTGGTTGTGGTTATGAAAGCGCTGCCGCAAGACTGC
>JABDQZ010000232.1 GCA_013041975.1 Gammaproteobacteria bacterium | reverse complement strand
TCTGGCTTTTCGCTCTACATCATAAAACTGCTGGAGGTAAGTATAGTATCCTTCTTCTTCAAGGCTTCTTAATAAAACATTTTTCCAGGTGTTTAACTGGATATTGATCAGGGTCTCCGCATGATGGGAAAGGTCAACCGAATCGTTGACCGACGCTGATAGCTGCCGTTCATTATCCAGCGTGGTTTTATAAACCTGTAATGCATAGAGGCCAATGACACACATTACAGCCATGGTAAAGCTGAAAAGCAGGATGAGTTTTGTTCTGATCGTCATATGAATTTGAGGTTAATCGACAGGGAAATACAGCTGTTGATTATTATGCTTGAAACCGGCAATTGTGAGCCTCCCCCTTGGACTGTCCAGCCATTCTATAAAGTTTATCGCAGCCTGAAAATTAATATCTTCCTGTTTGGAAGGATCAACAGCAATTACACTGTAGGGGTTAGATAAATTGTCAGCATCTTCCACGATGATTTTGTAGGGGTCATCATGTCGAACAACGAAAGTTGCCCGGTCTATCATGATATAAGCCCCGTTTTGTTGAGCCCTCTTCAGGCTGGCTCCCATACCCTGACCCGTTTCCAGGTACCAGTCTTCGCCTACAGGATCGATACCTGTAGCTTCCCATAATGACAGCTCTTTTTTATTGGTACCGGAATCATCCCCCCGGGAAACAAAAAGCTGTTCAGTGGCAGCGATTTTTTTAAAGGCATTGAGAATATTTTTCTCTGTCGAAATTTGCGCAGGATCATTCACTGGTCCCGCCAGGACAAAATCATTTCTCATTACCATTTTGTGCCTGACACCGTAGCCCTCATCGACGAACTTTTTTTCAGAGACAGGTGAATGCACCCATACAATATCAACATCTCCGGTACGCCCCAGCCTCAATGCCTTGCCGCTGCCAACCACGGTGACTTTCAACTCATAGGGAAAATCCTTTTTAAATTCCGGTAGTAAAAAATCCAGCAACCCGGAATTTTCCACCGAGGTCGTGGTTGCAAGACGCAATGGCTTTGCAGATTCTGCCTGCACAGCACCTGCAAAACCGATAATAACGAACAAAAGCCCGGTTACACCCTGTTTCAAATTCATGAAGCCCCCTGTTTGGACAAAATCACAGACCAGTTATGTAAATTTAGCTTATAGTGAGAAATATGTTTTATGATTAACAATCAGGAATAGCATGATGATTAGAATATTCAGCCTTTTTCTTGTTGTATTTCTGTTCGGCTGTAGCGAAGAACAGCAAAATAAACTTTCCAGGCTGGGAGTCACCTGGCTTGAAGGTAACTATCAAGTAACATTTGTTGAAGGCAATCACCTGAAAAGCTGGACAGTAATTGATGGCAAGGTTACGACTGAACCCAACAAGGGCTATTACTTTTTCTGGACCAGAGTAGATGGTAAAAAGCGCTATGTACAAACGCCAATAGCACGTACTTATATTGAAGAAATTAATTAAAATTCACGAACCTGACTACATTGGAAAAACTTCCTGAAATTATTAATGCCATCAGCCAATTGATTGCTGCACCTTCGATCAGCAGTGTCAATCCATCCTGGGATCAGTCAAATCAGTCTGTTATCGAACGCCTGCATGGGTGGTTTTCTGGTCTGGGCTTCGCAGTTGAAACCTTTGAAGTACCCGACCACCCTGGCAAATTTAACCTGGTGGCAACAGCCGGCAAAGGCGCTGATGGACTGGTTCTGTCAGGTCACACCGATACGGTCCCTTTCGATGAAAATCGTTGGTCACAATCGCCCTTTAAACTGACTGAAAAAGATCAACGCCTCTATGGCCTGGGCAGCTGTGACATGAAAGGCTTTTTTGCTTTCATCATGGAAGCAGTCAGGGATCTTGATCTGAAAAAGCTCAAACACCCCCTGATCATTATCGCCACAGCCGATGAAGAATCCAGCATGTGTGGCGCAAAAGCACTCAAAGCCAAATACCAAAGACTAGGAAGACATTGTGTCATCGGTGAGCCAACGGAACTGAAACCCATCCGAATGCATAAAGGCATACTGATGGAAGGTATCCGCTTAACCGGTCAATCGGGTCATTCCAGCGATCCATCCCTGGGTAACAATGCACTGGAAGGTATGCATACCGTGATATCCGATATTCTTGCCTGGCGTGATGAATTACAGCAACGCTATCAAAATCCGGCATTTAAAATCGCTGTACCAACACTCAACCTTGGTCATATACATGGCGGTGACAACCCCAATCGTATTTGCGGCAACTGCGAACTGCATATTGATTTACGCCCGCTGCCTGGCATGCCGATTGATGATCTTCGTGAAGAATTGTCAGACCGGCTTGGCAAGCGACTGTCAAACAGCAACCTGACACTTGAATTCATTCCGCTGTTTGATGGCATACCCGCAATGGAAACATCGGCAGAAGCTGCTATCGTCAAAGCAGCAGAGGCCATGACGGGTTATCAGGCTCAAGCGGTTGCCTTCGGCACCGAAGGGCCTTACTTCAACGCAATGGGCATGGAAAGTATTATCATGGGGCCGGGCAGCATTGACCAGGCACATCAACCAGATGAGTTTCTTGCACTTGACCAGATCAAGCCCGGTGTACAGATTCTTAAAGACCTGATCAATAAATTTTGTTTTTAATGCTTCTTGCAGTTTCAACAAGCTGAAACCATAATCGAATCATGCCTGTTTCCAATGACAATCTGTTTGTAAGCTGGTTCCGGTCTTCGTCACCGTATATCCACGCGCATCGCGGCAAGACCTTTGTTATCGCTTTTGAAGGTGAAGCCGTTGCGTCTGACGTTTTTACTGACCTGATTCATGATATTGCCCTGTTGCAGGGGCTGGGCATCAAGCTGGTTATTGTTCATGGAGCAAGACCGCAGATTGAAACCAACCTTAAAGCCAGAGGTATTGATCTGGATTATGCAGAAGGCCTGCGTGTCACCGATGAAACTTCCTTACCCGGCGTCAAGGAAGCGGTTGGCAGTGTGCGCCTTGAGATTGAGGCATTACTTTCCCAGGGTCTTGCCAACTCGCCTATGGCCGGTACACGCATCCGGGTTGCCTCAGGCAACTTTGTTATGGCTAAACCCATAGGCGTACTTAATGGTGTTGATTACAGCCATACGGGCGAAGTACGCCGTGTGGATGCTGACGCAGTCATCCAGCAACTGGAAAACAATAATATTGTTCTACTGTCACCATTAGGCTACTCACCTACCGGGGAAATATTCAACCTGTCGGCCAACGATGTTAGTGCACAGGTAGCTATTGCCCTGAATGCTGACAAACTTATCTATCTGACAGAAGGCAACGACCTGGGGCGCAGTAAATCCAGCAACAACCATCTGACACCGGCCGCGCTGCAGTCATTTATCAAACGTCGCAAGAAACTGACCTATAAAACCCTCCACTGTCTGGAAAATGCCGCTACAGCCTGTCGTTCAGGCGTCAAACGTGCACACCTGGTTTCCAGACATATTGATGGTGCCTTATTGAAGGAGCTGTTTACCCGGGATGGTGCCGGCATCCTGATTACAGCGGAAGCCTATGAAACCATTCGCCAGGCACAGATTGATGATGTAACAGGCATCATCGAACTCATTTCACCTTTGGAAGAAAAAGGCGTACTGGTAAAACGTTCTCGTGAGTTGCTGGAAACCGAGATCAACAAGTTTGTCGTGGTTGAACGCGACGGCATGATTATCGGCTGTGCTGCCCTGTATGAATGCTCTCGCCAGAAAATCGCTGAACTTGCCTGTATTGTTATCCATCCGGACTATCAGTCAGGTGGCAAGGGAGACATGCTGCTTGAATACATGGAAAAACAGGCCCGGCAAAGCGGCATGGAGCAACTATTCGTTTTAACCACACAAACCCTCCACTGGTTCCAGGAAAGAGGGTTTAAGCGTAGTGATTTATCTATCTTGCCTAAAAAGCGCAGAGCGCTTTATAACTATCAGCGTAATTCGAAAGTGGCGGTAAAGACAGTTTGATTTAAATCGCACCAACTTTTTGCGATCACTAAGCCCTGCGCACCAAAAAATTGCAAAAAACGCCTGGTATCAGGCCAAATACCCTAAAAAATCCAGGCCCAATTCTTGCAAACAATAACGGTTAACCGCATCTGATCAAGACAATCTCTGGCAGTAAGGAGAAGGTTTATGAAAAAACACCCGTCAGCATATTATCACCGTATCCTGCTTTTGAGCACGCTATTGGCAGGCGCAACACTGCTGGTTTTCAATGCCTGGATGGTCAGCAGCAATGACGCCGATTTACTTCTGGCTCCATGGTGGTCTGAATAGTTCCATCCTTTACAGCTTTCTAAACTCAGGCTAGGGTCACAGTCAAATATCATTGCCATGATTTGTTCTGATGAGCCACAGCCTGCAAGCCTACCTGCTATTAACGCTAGCCGTTCTATTCTGGTCAGGCAATGTCGTCATTGCACGCCTGTTGCATAATGATATTTCTGCCATTGCGCTTTCCTGTGGTCGCTGGTGGCTTGCTACATTGATTCTATTGCCTTTTGCCTGGAAATATCTTCAAAAAGATGCCCCGATACTATTCAAACACTGGCGCTATATCACGCTGATGGGTTTACTGGGCATCAGCCTGTTTAACACACTACTCTATGAATCTGCACAAACCACGACTTCAAATAATATCGCGCTGATACAAACCACCATGCCCGCAATGATCCTGGTACTTGCAGTGTTTCTGTATCGGGAAAAGCCTGGCATTCTGGCCTTGACGGGAGTTGCTCTCAGCATCAGTGGTGCCGTTATGGTTATCGCACAAGGCCAATGGTCTGTTCTTTCTGAAATGAATTTCGTCAGAGGTGATCTGTTAATGATGTTAGCAAGCCTTGTGTATGCCTGTTACTCGGTGTTAATACGCAAGATGCCTGATATTCATCCCTCTTCTTTTCTGGGGGGAACCTTTATCAGCGGCAGCCTGTTGCTGATTCCTTTTTTTATGTGGGATTTGACACTTCATGCCTTACCTCAAGTCAACTCGACACTGATATACAGCCTGCTTTATGTTGCCATTTTTCCATCCATTATGTCGTACCTGTTCTGGAACCGTGGCGTCGCATTGGTGGGAGCCAGCCTATCCGGTTTTTTCATTTGCCTGATACCGGTATTTACTGCCGTTCTCGCCGCAGTGTTTCTGAATGAAACATTGCTCTGGTATCACTTTGCTGGCCTGGTTTTGATTGTTTTCGGATTTGTGCTGTTTCAGTCAAGGTCAGCCACTATCACGTCATCCTGACAATATAGCCCGGTTAATAATCAGTATTTAACAACTATCATTTACAAGGATGATGCTTCTGATATGGTTACCGACCATTCTTTCTCCTGAAAAGGGAAAGAGTTATCGTGAATCATCTGGACATCCCTATGGTTAAATTGAATACCTCCAACTGGCGCAAAGCCTGGATTATTCCTCCACTGGTTATTGGCCTTGCCTTTTTCATGTTCATGAAAAGCGGTAAACAGACACCCCAGAAAGTCGAGGATCATGAACAGGCCAGGGCTGTACGTATCGTAAAGGCAGCCAAGGTTGACCTTTCACCCATGACCGAAGGTTACGGCGTGGTACAACCAGCTCGTGTATGGACGGCAGTAGCCCAGGTCAGTGGTCGTATCATTGAAAGTCATCATCGCCTGCGTAACGGCGAACTCATCGAAAAAGATAAAGTGCTTTTTAAAATCGATCCAGTTGACTATGAATTGAACGTTGCAACTGCAAAAGCCCAACTGGCCGAACTAGAAGTGCAGGAAAAAAATGCTCAGGCTTCCCTGACTATCGAAAAACGTAACCAGTCCATTGCCCAGCGTGAGCTGATCAGACTGAACAAGCTGGCCAAAAAAGGCACCGCCTCACAAAGCCAGCGTGATGAAGCCGAGCGCACCACTTTACAAAGCAAGGCCGCGGTACAGAACCTGGAAAACACCCTGGCATTGATTCCCACGCAACGTAATGTACTGCAGGCCAAACTGACCCAGGCAAAACGTGACCTGGCAAACACGACCGTTGTCGCGCCCTTCAATCTCAAGATCGCTTCCCTGGCAATGGAAAAAGCCCAGTATGTACCCAAGGGGCAGAAACTGTTTGAGGGTGACTCAGTCGACCAGGTTGAAATTGTCACGCAGGTACCGATTTCTTCTTTGAGAAACCTGTTTATCGGCCGTGAGGATACGCAGGTATCACTTGATTCAGTGACCCACAACATTGGGGAATTGACTGGCTTCAAACCCGCCATCGAACTGGATATGGGCAGTCATGTTGCCTCATGGCAGGCACGTTTTGTGCGGTTTACTGATACCGTGGATCCGCAAACCCGCACCATCGGCATTGTGGTGGCTGTTGATGATCCCCTGGAGCAGGTAAAACCCGGTTTTCGACCACCATTGTCCAAGGGGATGTTTGTACGCGTTGTACTGACCGGCCATACCCAGACGGGACGCATCATCATCCCGCGCAATGCGGTACGCGGCGGCAAAGTCTACGTGATGAATGATCAGCAACGCCTGCAACAACGTGACGTGGATATTCTGTTTAACCAGGAACAGATCAGTGTCATCAGCAACGGTATCAGTGCCAGTGAAAGTATTGTCGTTACTGACCTGATTCCGGCTGTTGACGGTATGCTGTTGTCGGCAAGTAATGATGAAGCCTTACAGCGCTATCTGGATAGCCAACAGTCGAGTGAAAAATAATGATTCGCTGGTTTAACTATCACCCGGTTGCGGCAAACCTGCTAATGTTTGCCATCATCCTGCTGGGCATCATCGCCCTGCCCGATCTGCAACGCGAGACCTTTCCGGTTCTCAAAAATGAAAAAGTACAGATCAGTATTATCTACAAGGGCGCCACCACTGATGAAGTGGAAGATGCCATCTGCCGTCGCATTGAAAACGCGGTCGAGAGTATTTCCGATCTCGATGAAATACGTTGTGAAGCACGCGAAGGACTCGCTTCTGCAACCGCAGTGATGCGTGAAGAAGCCGAGATGATGCGTTTTCTTGACGATATCAAGTCAGCGATAGACAGCATCAACGATTTTCCTGAGGCGATAGAACCACCGGTTATTGAAGAACTTGGGCGCACCGACGCGGTCGTCTCCGTCGCCATCACCGGCCCTGAAAACCCTGTGGTACTGAAAGCCTACGCAGAAGACTTCAAGGCCAGGTTATCTGCGGAAGTCGAACTGGCCAACGTTGAGATCAAGGGCTTTGCCACGCACCAGATACGCATCGAAGTTCCTGCATTGCGATTGCGCCAGTTCGGACTTTCAGCCAATGATGTAGCCAATGCCATCCGTTCACAAAGCGTTGGCAGCCCGGCAGGAAAACTGGAAAGCTCACAGGAAAACATGATTTTGCGCTTTGATGACCAGGCGAAAGATATCGCCTCGTTTGAAAGTATTGTGGTGCTTTCCAACCAGAGCGGTTCCAGTATCAGGCTGGGAGATATCGCTAAAATCTCGCATCACTTTGAACCGCAGGAAAGCCGTATTGTATTCAATGGGCAACGCGCTGCCATTCTTAACATCACTAAAACCCGTTCCCAGGATCTACTAAGTGTACTGGACAATGTGACAGCATTTGTTGATACCGAAAACAGCAATGCCCCCCGCGGACTGAATTTAACACTCACTCAGGATCGTTCATCCGTTGTCAAAGACCGCCTCAATATGCTGGTGCGTAATGGCTCGCAAGGTCTGTTTCTGGTGTTTCTGATCATCTGGCTGTTTTTCAGTTTCCGCTACAGCTTCTGGGTCACCATGGGCCTGCCGGTTTCCTTTATGGGAGGCCTGTTCGTACTGCCAATGGTTGGCGTTACCATCAACATGATTTCCATGGTAGGACTGTTAATCGGTATTGGCCTGTTAATGGACGATGCCATTGTCATTGCAGAGAACATTGCGACACGTCTGAAAAAAGGCGATAAGCCAATGGATGCTGCCTATAACGGCATCAAGCAGGTACTGCCGGGCATTGCGTCTTCTTTTGCCACTACCCTGCTGGTTTTTGGTTCGCTGGCTTTTATCACCGGAGAGATCGGACAGATTCTGCGTGTTCTGCCGATCGTACTGATTATTGTTTTAACTGTCAGTCTGCTGGAAGCCTTTCTGGTACTGCCACATCACCTGGGACATTCACTGTCACATATGCACCGACGTGAGCCGGCCGCATTTCGGCTGCGTTTTGAAAGCTGGTTTACCCGGCTGCAAAACCAGTGGTTTGGCAGTTTACTGGAAAAAGCCGTTCACTATCGTTACCTGACGCTTGGCATTGTCATCATGTTGATGATATTTGCCATTGCCATACCGGCTGGAGGCAAACTGAAATTTGTCGGTTTTCCGAAAATAGATGGAGACATCATTGAAGCCCGACTGTTAATGCCGCAGGGAACGCCGCTGCATCGCACCGATGACATAATCAGGCAAATCACTGAAGCACTGGAAAAAACCAATAGCCATTTCAAACAGGCTCAACCCGATCAGCAAAACCTCATCAAAAATGTCACTGTCATCTACGGCGAAAATCCGGATGCCTATGAAAGTGGTCCGCATGTCGCACGTGTTGTTGCTGATCTGTTGGGAGCAGAAATACGCAACAGTCGTATCGAAGATGTCACCAATTACTGGCGGGACCAGGTTGGCTCCCCCACGGATGTGATCGCACTGAAATTCACCGAGCCAACGCTTGGCCCTGGCGGGCGCGCTATCGATATCAGGTTACTGGGCGTTGACACTGAAAATGTCAAAGCGGCTTCCCGGGAACTCAAGCAATGGCTTGGCGCTTTTAACGGCGTCACCGACCTCAGTGACGACTTAAGACCCGGCAAACGCGAGTACCGTTTACATTTCAAGGAAGCTGCCAGCGGACTGGGCCTTGATGCACAAACTGTTTCCCAGCAAATCAGGGTGGCGTTCCAGGGCACGATCGTTGATGAGTTTCCCGTTGGCGCCGAAATCTACGAAGTCGATCTGCGTTTTCAGGCCAGCGACCGCGCCACGCTGGATGACCTGGAGCAGTTTTCTGTTACCAATAAAAATGGCGGCCTGATCCCGCTGCCTGTGGTCGCCGATATCGAGGAAACCCGTGGCTGGGCACGTATTCATCGCATCGACTCACAACGCACCGTGACTTTACAGGGTGACGTCAAACGCGATATCGCCAACGCCCAGGAAATACTGACGCTGGCGCAGGACTCAATTTTTAAAGCGATCATAGAACGATATCCCGACGTCCATATCGACATCCAGGGACAGAGCAAGGAATCAGCTAAAACAGGCGCGTCTATTGTGCGTAATGTCTTGCTGGGCATGATCGGTGTCTACATTCTGCTGGCCTTCCAGTTCCGTGGCTACCTGGCACCACTAACGGTTATGTCGGTCATCCCGACCGCACTGATCGGTGTTATCTTCGGACACTACTTTATGGGCCTGGACATGACCATGCCCAGCATCGTCGGCATGGCTTCACTGTTTGGTGTAGTGGTTAACGACTCCATTCTGCTGGTGGTATTCATACGCGAAGCCCGCACCAAAGGCACCCAGATTCATCAAGCGGCTATCGAAGCCGGTATCGCGCGCTTTCGTCCGATTGTTTTAACCTCGATTTCTACTATCGCCGGACTATTGCCATTACTGCTTGAGCGCAGCCTGCAGGCACAAATTCTGATACCGCTGGCGTCCTCAATCGCGTTTGGGCTGTTGTCAGCCACCATCATTGCCTTGTTTCTGGTACCTTCGGTCTATTGCATCCTGGATGACTTTGGCAAGCTGGGTGAAATTGAACACCGGAATGAGAAATAGTTAACCACTATCCCCACAGCTACAGTGATAGGGAAGCTTTTCTGCCACCTCGCTGACACTACGAAGCAGTTCTTCCCTGTTGCCCTGAAACAGTTTCATATCGTCATCGGCAGGCAATATCAATCGTTGATCAACGATAGCGGCGACCTTGTCAGCATAATTTGCGTAAGCTCCGGCTTCGGTCACATCACGGCATACCGGACATTCCTGAAATGCTCCGCTTTCCAGCCCGATCCGGGTAGCCACTTTTTCCTTTTTCTGTTTTGCCGTCAGCAAAAAATCAAACAACCCCATTATCATCAGCCTTGTCTTTTAATACAGCTCGTCTAGTATTTTCCAACACTAAACAAAATTCACGGAGAAGAAAATGCATAATCCTGTTTTAAAGAGCAAACTGTCCGCCACGCTCGCCGCGGCAATACTTCTGGCTTCAACGACAATTTTGGCCGATGAAAGCTTTGAAAAAGAAATTGAATACCGTCAGGGTGCCATGAACATCCTCAGCTGGAACATGAAACACATCGGCGGCATGCTCAAGGGCAAAACCCCTTATGACGCTGAAAAGATCAAAACACACGCTGCCGACATCGCCAGTGTAGCTTCGCTGAATATCATGGCCGGCTTCCCTGAAGACTCAACAGGCGAGGATTCTTCTGCACTGGAAGATATCTGGATGGATTTCGAAAATTTCGAGCAGAAAATGGCTGATTTTAAAAAAGCGGCCAAAGGTATGAACATGGCTGCACAATCAGGCGACAAGGCTGCTGTTGGCAAAGCCATGGGAGCGCTGGGTAAATCCTGCAAAGGCTGCCACAAACCTTTCAAAAACTGATTTTTGACAACAGCTCAACTAACGCGGGCATCTTGCCCCGTTAGTTTCCTCCCCCCGCTATTAGCCACAGCCTGATTAACTGCTGTGATATTCTCCGTCTTGGACAGATTCAATTACAGGGCTCCATTTCATGAAAAAAAACCAGATAGAATCTGCCTGGAAAGGGGCTGAACGATGCAAGAACTGCGCAATACGCCATCTTGTGTTGTTTGCCGATATCGAGCAGGATCAGTTCGACAATCTTCATCTTCCTATCGATGATATTGAATATGAAGCCGGCCATCGCCTGTATTACCAGGGCGATCAGTTACCCTTCGTCTATACCATCCGTTCGGGTCTGATCAAGCTTGTGCAACGTCTACCCAACGGTGACCGCCGCATTGTACGGCTTCTGGGCCAGGGCGACCTTGCTGGACTGGAAAGCCTGGAAGGCCAGGCAATGGACCATGATGCCATCACCATGGACAAAGTACAGGTATGCCGCATCCCGAAAACCGTTGTGGACGCCCTCCGCAAGGACACACCCGCTTTGCATGATGCCGTGTTGAAAAGATGGCAAAAGGCCTTGAAAAACGCCAATACCTGGATTACCCGTCTTTCTACCGGACATTCGAAAGGTCGGGTTGCGCGTTTGCTGTTATTGCTGGACGAAACATCCACGGATGACAGCTTTTTTCTGCCGACACGCGACGATATGGGCGCCATGCTGGGTATTACCACGGAAAGTGCCAGTAAAGCCACGGCCGAATTCAAACGCAAGGGCTGGCTAAAACCGCTGCAACACAGCCGTGCCTGTATTGACCGCCTTGAACTGTCAGCTGAATTCGATGAAGCTTGAAAATTTTCAATGCCTGTTTTTGTGAATCGACTAATCTGACTGAAATTTAACAAACAGGAGATTGAAAATGAAAGCTAACGTTGGTGGCATTGACCGAATTCTACGTATTCTTGCCGGAGTTGCCCTGGTGGGCTGGGCAGCAACAACTGGTCCCGTCTGGGCATGGGTTGGCGTAATCCCCCTGGCAACCGGCATCATGAAATTCTGCCCGTTTTATCCATTGCTGGGTATCAACACCTGTAAATAATTACAACCTATTCAGACATAAAAAGGGCCTCACCTGAGGCCCTTTTTGTTTCATCGGTAAAAAACTTACCCAAATAGCTTATGTTAGCAGAGGGTATTTTATCCGTTGATGATCTGTGTATTTCCCTCGTCTCTGAACTTTTTGCCCCCTCCTCAACCTGGCCCGCTACGCATTAGAGAATGGATTTTTCAGCTAATTCGTCTATAATCGCGCGACTAAATTTTTTTCCGGGAAGTTCAATCGTTTTATTCGGGAAGACTGGCTCAAAATCAGTCAGCCATTCACGTGGTCGTGCCGAATGAAAGATTGCCCATTTTTTAACCTCAGGACAGAGCAATGACTGATTTAACCAATTACAGAAACATTGGTATCTTCGCCCACGTAGATGCCGGTAAAACAACGACCACAGAACGTATTCTGAAACTGACCGGTAAAGTACATAAAACCGGTGAAGTCCATGACGGTGAAGCCACAACTGACTTCATGGATCAGGAACGTGAGCGCGGTATTACCATTCAGTCAGCTGCTACCAGTTGTGAATGGGATGGTCATCGCCTGAACATCATCGATACTCCGGGACACGTTGACTTCACTATCGAAGTTTACCGCTCCCTGAAAGTTCTCGACGGTGGTGTTGGTGTTTTCTGTGGTTCAGGTGGTGTTGAGCCTCAGTCTGAAACCAACTGGCGCTATGCCAACGACTCAGAAGTTGCACGTATTATCCTGGTCAACAAGCTTGACCGTCTGGGTGCTGACTTCTACCGCGTTGTAGACCAGGTTAAAAACGTACTGGGTGCTGTACCTCTGGTTATGGTGTTGCCGATCGGCACTGAAGACGATTTCGTTGGTGTTGTCGATCTGTTGACCCGTAAAGCCCTGGTTTGGGACGACTCCGGTTTACCTGAAAACTTTACTGAAGAAGAAATTCCAGCCGACATGGTTGACAAGGTTGAAGAATACCGTGAGCAGCTGATCGAAACGGCTGTTGAGCAGGATGACGACCTGATGGAAGCTTACCTGGAAGGTGAAGAACCATCGATCGAAGATCTCAAGCGTTGTATTCGTAAAGGTACCATTGCACTGGACTTCTTCCCGACTTATTGTGGTTCTGCCTTCAAAAACAAAGGTATCCAGCCAGTACTGAATGCCGTTGTAGACTTTTTGCCTAACCCGGTTGAAGTTGAGCCTCAACCTGAGGTCGATATGGAAGGTAATGAAACCGGTGAAAAAGCGATCGTTGATCCTGAGGGCCCAGTTCGTGCACTGGCATTCAAAATCATGGATGACCGTTTCGGCGCCCTGACCTTTACCCGTATTTATTCCGGTACCGTCAACAAGGGTGATACCCTGCTGAATACCTTCACCGGTAAAACCGAACGTATCGGCCGTATCGTGGAAATGCATGCTGATGACCGCATTGAACTGGATAAATGCCAGGCAGGTGACATTGTTGCTTTCGTTGGCTTGAAAAACACCCAGACAGGTCACACCCTGGCGGATCAGAAAAACCCAGCCACTCTGGAACCAATGGTCTTCCCGGATCCAGTGATTTCAATCGCCATCGCGCCTAAAGATAAAGCCGGTGCTGAAAAACTGGGGATCGCGCTGAACAAGATGATGCAGGAAGATCCATCATTCCGCGTAGAGACCGATGAAGAATCCGGTGAAACCATTATCAAGGGTATGGGTGAACTTCACCTGGACATCAAAGTGGATATCCTCAAGCGTACTCATAGCGTAGAAGTTGAAGTGGGTAAGCCTCAGGTCGCCTATCGTGAAACCATTACCAAGAAAATTGAAGACAGCTACACGCACAAGAAGCAGTCTGGCGGTTCCGGTCAATATGCAAAAATTGATTACACTGTTGAGCCAGCAGAACAGAATGCCGGTTTTGAGTTTGAGTCCAAAGTGACGGGTGGTAACGTTCCACGTGAATTCTGGCCTGCAGTCCAAAAAGGTTTTGCACTGAGCATGGAAAAAGGCACCCTGGCTGGTTTCCCACTGCTTGACGTAAAAGTTACCCTGATGGATGGTGCTTTTCACCCGGTTGACTCTTCAGCTGTTGCTTACGAAATTGCGGCAAAAGCGGCTTATCGTCAATCGATTCCAAAGGCAGCACCTCAACTGATGGAGCCTGTCATGAAAGTGGACGTCTTCACACCTGAAGATCACGTTGGTGATGTGATTGGTGACCTGAACCGTCGTCGTGCCATGATCCAGGGTCAGGAAGCCGGTACTACCGGTGTTCGTATCAAGGCTGATGCTCCACTGGCTGAAATGTTCGGCTATATTGGAGACCTGCGTACCATGACTTCCGGTCGTGGCCAGTTCTCCATGGAGTTCTCTCACTATTCCGCATGTCCTAACAGCGTAGCTGAAGAGGTCATCAAGGAAGTGAAAGCTCGCGAAGCAGAAGCTAAATAAAGCCTAAGTTCGGATTGATAAAACAATCGTGATAAAAAGGGTGTTCACAATGTGGACACCCTTTTTTATTTATGAAAAAACTACCTGCATTACTCAAACTCTGGAACACGCCTGAGTTTGAAACAGAATTACTTCAGGCCTTGAAGCAGCTTGAAGTGGATCAGCTGCCACTAAAACAGGCGGCCAGTTTTTCAGGCCTTTTCGTTCAGGACAGCCTGCAGTTTTCATTGCTGAATCAGCACGAAAGTGACCAGGTTCTGATGCTGAAACTCAGTGTTTTTTATCAGGAAATATCCAACCTGTGTCCCTGCAGCGGGGATGAACCTGAAACATCGGAAGGTCACTGTGAGATACAAATGACGATTGACAAAAGTGATGGTTTAATCGATTTTTCCATTCTGTAAATGAACAGTCTGTATAAAACCCCTACCCTAAACAAATCCGTTTTACGTGAACTGGCCCGGCTGGATTCACAGTCATTATTCAGTGAAATCTATCAAAAAGGTTACTGGGGAAGTTCATCACAACAGCCCTTCTATTCCGGTTCCGGCAGTCATGATAAATCGCAGACCCTGCCCTATATCAATGCCGTAAAAAGCCTGATCAATTCACTGCCGGAAAGCCCGGTCATCATTGATCTGGGGTGTGGTGATTTTAATATTGGTCGGCAGCTATACAGCCACTCACAACATTATCATGCAGTTGATATTGTCCCTGAACTGATTAACTATAACCAGCAATGCTTCAAGGCAAACAACCTGACTTTCAAATGTATGAATGCAACAAATGAAAAGTTGCCGGATGGAGATATTCTGCTGATACGCCAGGTATTCCAGCACCTGGAAAATAATGAAATAAAAGCTGTTCTGAAACAGGCCAGCCATTATCCGTACATCATTGTCACCGAACATCTGCCTGAAGGAACGTTTACCCCAAACAAGGACAAGCCGACGGGGCCAGACAGTCGGCTGCGGATGAAATCAGGCGTTGATATTAGTGCGGCGCCCTTCTCGTTTTCCGGTACAGGGATGAGAGGCTTTGTTCGGTTGCAACCAGCGACTTTCCAGGCATCGTCGAAACCCGGCTATACGTTCAGGAGAACTAGCTGCCTTTCATTTCCCTGAAACGCTCCTGCAACATACGATACTCGTCAGGGATATCATCACTGGAAAGCAGACCAACCACACTGTTTCTAGCAATCACCAGTAA
>JABDQZ010000230.1 GCA_013041975.1 Gammaproteobacteria bacterium | reverse complement strand
TAAAACCCAATGATGTGAATGGATAAGCTTAACTTAGTTCTACTTTCGTCATTGCCATCATCGATATGAATCCTGCAAGGAATGTGAAAATCATTGCTATAATGATAAAAGGGTCAAGCAACATATACACTGCTATCATCAATTTACCAATAAATGTTTCAGCAGTATCCAAAGAGACTGTTGACATTTTCCATTTGACGATCAACTGACTAACTACTCCCAAAGCAATTGACAGTAAAATGTAAAAGTTACTTGTGATAAAATTATTCATAGTGGAATTTTAGCTTGAATTAAAAAATGACTAAAAATACTTTCTTACCAATACGGCACAATTCAAAATTCTTGGAAATATCCTTTTCAAGAATCAAAGATTTTACCTAGATCAGCATATAAATCTTCTCTAATTTATTCTTCGTGTTTATGAACTATTAAGCTGCTTTTCTGCAAACTCAATCTGAAAGCTATCATTTTCCAGGCTCGATCAGTATCAAACAAGACAATTATTTGAGAGATGACTTCAAAGCTTCTGCAACAGAATCTTGTTGTAATGAAGAAATACCAACCCATAAAGGCAAACGAATAATCTTCGATGCATATTCAACAGTATTGTCCATTGTTCCCGAAACTCTAGCGTATCTTTTACCAGCTGGCGATAAATGCAAAGGAACATAATGAAAGATTGCACCAATACCTCGGCTAGATAAGTCTTTGAGTATCTTGTTCCTGTCGAATTGTTCGCCAAGAATTACATAGTACATATGTGCATTGTGGTCACACTCTTCAGGGATAACGGGTCTACGTAATAGCCCCTGCTTTTCTAGGGGCTCTAATAGTTCATGATAATAACTCCAGGCATCCAGGCGCTTTTCCGTAATAGCTGTTGCCTCTTCCAGTTGTGCCCACAAGAAAGCAGCAATTAGTTCACCCGGTAAAAAAGATGAGCCAACTTCCTGCCAGGTATATTTATCAATCTCACCTCTGAAAAACCGGCTTCTATCAGTTCCCTTTTCCCTGATTATTTCGGCCCTATTGGAAAATTTCTCATCATTTACAAGTATCGCTCCACCTTCACCAGAGATGATATTTTTTGTTTCGTGAAAACTGTAGGCTCCAATCTGGCCAATGCTTCCTAATGGTTTTCCTTTATAACTTGCCATCGCTCCCTGGGCAGCATCTTCCACAACCATAAGGTTATGTTTTTCGGCAATTTTCATAATGGCATCCATCTCACATGCTACTCCGGCATAGTGAACAGGAACAATAGCTTTGGTGTGTGAAGTTATCGCATTTCCAATCAACGACTCATCAATGTTGAGCGTATCTTGCCTTATATCGACAAAAACAGGAACTCCTCCTCTGAGTACAAATGCATTTGCAGTAGAAACAAACGTATACGATGGCATAATGATTTCATCACCAGGCTTTATATCAAGTAGTAATGCGGCCATTTCAAGAGCAGCTGTACATGAATGTGTAAGTAATGCCTTATTACATCCAGTGTAATCTTCTAGCCATTGATGGCAACGCTTGGTAAATACTCCATCACCTGCAAGCATACTAAGAAACTTGGCTTCGGCTATATTGTATAGCTCCTTACCCACCATATAGGGCTTATTAAATGGTATTTCGGTCATCGTTCACACACCAATACTCATCATTGAACACCCCACCCAGCCAAAGTAAAATTATAGTGTGTAATTGAAATAATTCTGTCCATATTTTAAATTAGATTAGATTGTATTACGTATAAACACTTATTCTACTAACTATCTAATCTCATCAGGTAGCTGTAACAAAAGAAGTTGAGTCATCCAGCATTAAGCTGAAAGCATTTACACTGCTAACTAGTATGAAAAGAGCAATAAGAGTCATTAAACGATGTATCATTTTGATTAAGTGATTGGCTTTTTTAAACGCGGTTTTTTTTCATCGTTGAACTCGTCAAAAGCCTCGGGCTCTCCTAGACGGTAAAGCATGGCACCAAGATAAAAAATAAAAAAGGTGAAATAGATCGACAGGTAGCCTTTATCAAGCATGCCAGCCGTTAACACGGCAACGAAACTACCCAGAAAAGCAGTATATATAGCCCGGTGCTTTCCTTCTGCCTGGGTATAAACCGTGCGTATATTTTTTAACAGGTAGATAAACAGTCCCAGCCATAGTCCCAGCCAAAGGAGCCCGTTCTCATACCACATTTCCAGATAGGCGTTATGCAGAGCAGATCCATGTCGATTCTTCTTTTTCGGTAAATAAGCCGCTGTATTGTCTATACCAACCCCAAGCAGTTGGTTTGGAGGTGGATTCGTCACTGACCTCTCCCATATTTCAATTCGATTGGAACTGAGTGTATAAATCATATCTTTTATATCAGAATCCGGGTTTACTTCTCCATGTTGCAAGAACAGTGAAAAAAACATCACTACGACAAGAAATAGAATAGGTACAAACAGGATTAAAAGGGACTTTCTATAATAAAAAACAGCAATAAGCAGATGAACCATCAAGACCATCAACACTTCAGTCCGGCTGTCTGCAAAGACCAGTAAAGCAGTCACCAGTATCAAAAATAACGAAAACCAGAGAAACCAGTTTTTTACAATAAAATGGTGAAAGGTAAAAAGGAGAAACGAGGCAACAATTGGCACCACCATCGTAGATACCGACACCGCCGGAATGCAGACCTCATCCAGCACACAGACAAACAGTTTTACTCCAACATAAGCAAGCGCAAATAATACAATTATTGCCAAACCCTTGTTGCTGTATAGTCCACTGGTCTTAAAAGGAAGTAATAATGTAAAAAAAACGGTCGCCGATGATAATAGCGCGATACCCCAATGCTTTATACCAACATCAAATGCGTCATTATAAAAAAGCGACAGCATTGCCCCTGAAAACAGGCAAAACCAGATTATGCCTATAACTCCAATATTTTTCGGCAATCTGTAGTCATTATGTTTCACATGATAAAAGACTGCACTCAATGCAAAAATAAAGTAAAGAAATAACAGGGAATTCATCACTCCCCGCCCCAGAGTGCCTAAACACAAGACAAGTACAGGGAGAAAAGCTGCATGCCGTGAGACGTAGCGAAGTACGAAATCCATCTGCTAATCCTTAACCCTATCTCCCATACCCTTACCCAGCATGGTCTTTAAGATATAAGCAAAATAAGCTCTTGTGTCTAACGCCTCAAGCATATTGCTATCAGTTTCTGCAAGAAGTTCAGGCGTAGACATGTCGATATGATTCACCTGGGCCAGGCCAGTTATTCCCGGACGAGCCAGAAAAACGTTTCTTGCCTCCCGTTCATCAATCAACTCAACCTGATTGAACAGACATGGCCTGGGACCTACAAGACTCATGTCACCTTTAATCACGTTCCACAGTTGAGGCAACTCATCAAGCTTGCTTTTTCGTAAAAAACGACCAAAGGCTGTTATTGATGAAGAATCTGCCAGATGCGTAGCCACAGAAGCTGTATCTTTTGACATTGTCCGGAATTTGATGAGCGTAAAAGGCTGCCTGTATCGCCCCACCCTTGTTTGAAGGAAAAAAGGAGAGCCGGTATCAAAAAAACCTACGACTGTCAGAATTAACATGACTGGAAAGCCAAGGATAAGGCCAACAGCAGATATTAATACATCAAAAGTACGCAACATTATTCGAGGGCCAACCAACTGCTTTTTTCCCAGATAGTATGCTCAGGCTTAAAACCCAAACTATTCAGTTTTTCAGAAGAATAACATTCATCGCCCAGAATTTTATCAGTTTTGTAGCTGATTTTAGTGCTCAGCAATCCCAAAACATCAAATAATAGTTTTGGAATGGACCATCCGGGAACCTTTTTACCCAAAGCCAGGCATATGGCATCATAGATTTCCCTTGTTGAATACTGTCTTCCATCAGTAGCAATAAATATTTCACCTTTTGCAGCATGGTGGCTAGCAATCAGCTTCATTGCCATGATCAAATCATCGATATAAATCATCGATCGGCGATTTCCGGTATCAGGTAATGGAGGCAAAAGCCGTTTTGAAATGGCATTAAGCATCATTTGCAGGTTGCCTTTTGCCCCAGGTCCGTAGACAAGTGCAGGTCGAATTATCGAAACCTGCATTTCCGTCTTTTCATTCAGATCAAGCAAGGCAAGCTCTGCCTGCCTTTTGCTCTGCCCATAGACACCATCTGGTTCAGACTGGTCTTTCTCGCTGGCACACTGCCCCTTTAGCGGGAGGCCTCCTGCCTTCACCGAACTGACAAAAACAAAGCTTTTCACGCCATGTTTGGCCGCCTTGCTCGCAAGCTCGATTGTCGCATCGACGTTAACACGCTGATAAATCTCTGCCGCCTGCTCTCCGCTGATATCATGGGCATTCCCTGCCAGATGATAAACATTTTCTACGCCATTGAATGCCTGTTCAGGGATTTCTCCAGCACCCAATTCACATTCAACCTGGGGAAGTTTCAGGCTCTCATCTACTTTGCGCACAAGAAGTACGACTTCATCGTTGTTTAAGGATGCTACAAGTCTACGACCGATAAACCCTGTTCCACCTGTTACAAGATTCATCAATTACTCCGTTCTATTTCAGTCAGGGTAGAATCAGACAAACGACTAAGCCATGTTTCAAGCTGATTCAACAATAACCTCTTATCAAACTCCCTGTTACAAAATGCTTTACCGTTTTTGCCCATTTGTTGCCTTTCATCATCATCCATTTGTGCAAGATGAATAATATTGTCCGCCAGTTGTTCTGAATCTCCTGCCTTGCATACTAATCCAGCCCCGGCATTTGCGACAACATCTGCACCTTCACCATTGAGCATTGCCAGAACAGGAATACCGGTAGCAAGGTATGACTGAAGCTTTCCAGGAATGGTCATGGAAAATATCGGCTCATCTTTTAGACTCACCAGAAGAGCGTTGGCATGTACAAAAAACTCTGGCATACGCTCCAGTTCAAATCGTCCTAACATCAGAAAGCTATCTTCCAGGGCTGATTGTGTGACCCTGTCAGCAACCCGCTGCGCATCTCGACCATCTCCAACGATAACCAGGCGAATACTCTTATGCTCCCTGATTCTTTCTGCAGCATCCAAAATCGCAGGGAAATCCTGAGCTTCGCCAATGTTTCCAGCAAATAAAACGGTAAATAGATCAGGCCTGTGCTCCAGTTCTGGTGCCGGGCTAATCTCTGACAAATCCCAGTTCACCGCTTCAGGCCATGCCGGAAAGTATTCAATCCGCTTACCGGCATCAACTTGCTCTCGAATATAAGAAATAAAACTGTTTGACTGGGCAAGAATTAAATCACAACGTTTGTAGACAAAACGAACAAGCTTATCCACCAGGTTCAGCGAAAATGAAGAATGTAAAACATTAATCGCTTTCAATGTTTCAGGCCACAAGTCTAAAACCCAAAATGCCTGGGGTGCTTTTTTAATCCAGCGCATGAACGCTGAAGGGATTCCAACGGTTATGGGCGATGGCTCAAAAGCAAGAATGGCATCAAACTTTCTGCCACGAAGTTTCCAGGCTCCTGCAAGGCATCCGTTCAGTGCAAAACTTAAATAGTTGAGGATTAGACTGAGTTTGCCATTACCACGAGGAAACATGGGTACTCTGAATATTTCAGCCTCCCTATATCGGGAAAATGATTGCGGGGACTTTCGAAAATCTGGAAAAACAACACCATCAGGATAATTGGGTATACCAGTGAGGACACTAACCTGGTGTCCCCTGCCCTGCAATTCTTCAACTATCTCATTGATGCGAAAATTCTCAGGCCAGAAGTATTGAGTTACTACCAGAATTTTCATGTCCGGTCTTTAATACTGCTTCCAGACAATACGATTAACGTAATCAGTATAACTGTGGATAATACGAACCACTTTCTCTGAAACATTATCGACAGAATAATCACTGACCTCAGTCAATAATCTTTTATCACCGGTGTTCTGATCCTCAAGAATATTGATTACCTGAAGTACACGCTCCAGATCAAGACCAGCCATCATTACTGATGCCTCTTCCATCCCCTCTGGACGCTCATGAGCCTCTCGCAGGTTTACTGCCCTGAAATTCAATATGGAAGATTCTTCTGTGATGGTTCCACTGTCAGATAAAACGGCTCTGGCGTTAATCTGCAAC
>JABDQZ010000229.1 GCA_013041975.1 Gammaproteobacteria bacterium | reverse complement strand
AGTTTCAGAAGCATGCAGTCGAAATACCGGCAGACACTCAGTGAGCGCAACAAAATTGATTTTGATCATGCCGTTAAAATGATCGAAGTATTTCTGGAGAGTTTTGACGCAAAGGTTGATTCGATCATGATATTTTGTCGGGGCATACTGGGCGGTCAATACTTTCTCTCGATTCCAGTTTCAATGCCGGTGACTAATAAAATCATTTTGCAGTCAACGCCTTCGGTAGCAGGCCTGGCCAGACTGGTTAAACATCATCTTGATGATACTGCCAGCCAGCATTGGAATATCAATTTTAATTCAGAAGAAAGCGTGTCTGATATTAACCAGGCTCTGCTGTTGAACAGGCACCTTGAAAGAGATGAAAACAGCTATACCCTGGCGCATGATGAGAATAGCTGGCGAGCTGGCGTTCCCGTGGCATTGCAAGACAGAAAGAATACTATGCCGCTCAACTCGCTGGACCTTGTCGCCTAAGATTATGCTGTTCTAGCCGCCTTATTTGAAAAGACTGTTTCGCGCTGTTTCAGTAATAAGAGAGACGGCGGGATTTTTGATATGGCGTTCAGCAGAGATAAGAAAGAAACGCTCACTGATTTCTTCTGTTTCACCGATCACTTCGACGCCATACTTTTGCAGAACATCATCTTTTACTGCGGTGGGAGTGGTAAAAATACCAGCGCCAGCCTCACCAAAGGCCTTCATCAGTGCACGGTCTTCAAATTCGGCAACGACCATCGGATTGATATCTTTCTTCTGAAACCAGGTTTCGAGGCTGCGGCGTAAATGGCTGCCATGACTGGGCATAAGGATTTTTTCTCCATCCAGACTGTCAGGGAAATTTTCACGATAAGTTTCAGCTTTTTCGGGCCTGCTGAAAAAAGTGATCCCTGATTGACCCAGTTCATGATTGTAGGCGCGAATGTTTAAAGCCGGGCTGGTAGGGCTGTCAGCAAGGACAACATCGAGTTTATGAACGGAAAGATCGGCAAGTAAATCAACTAAAGGGGCTTCATTACAAATGAGACGAACCTGTTCCTGCATGTGTAAAACGGGTTCCAGAACCCGGTAAGTGAGTAACTTGGGAACAACCATGGCAATGCCGACTTTTAAGGTAATGGATGATCCTGGCGTATGTCCGGCAAGCACATCCTGAAGCTCATTACCAAGTCGAAACATTTCATCGGCATAAGAAAAAACCAGCTGTCCTGTTTCGGTCATAACAAGATTACGGCCTTCACGTTTGAACAGTTTTTTTCCAACCTGCTTTTCCAGGTCACTTATTTGTCCACTAATGGTTTGAGGCGTAATAAATAATATTTCAGCAGCCTTGGCAATTGAACCATGGGTTGCAACAGACCAGAAGTACCGCAGATGTTTCAGGTTGAGGTTATGCATTATCAACAAACTTTTTTGCAATAGTTAGCTTGATAATAACTATTTATACAAATCTTGCCAGAACTTGTTTCCCTGAATTTAGTGAATATTTTCATAATATGCCTGACCTGGTGATGAACTTTTCCAGGTCAGCATACCAGACCATGGGAAGTATTGACTTAGGTGAAAGTTTTTTTGGTAAACGGACTATTGAATGACTCGGCAACCTTGCAAGTGCAGTAAGCCATCACAGCCAGTTTTGCCAGCAAAACTGCCGCGGTACCAGATATAATAAAAAGAGTTGTGAGTTCCATAACGCCTCCTGGGCTGATTTGTACCGTCATGTAAAAACGGTTTCTACATCTGCAGATTAGGCAATTAATACATCAACTAAAAACAGATAATACTGAGTTATAGATCGAAAAAAACGAACTACTCCTGAAAATAAATTTACTCGGGTATTCATCGATTTATTCGAAATTAATCCTGAAAAAAGCGATGTATTTTGCATTGAAATGACGTGTCAATGAACGCAGATTATATGCAAATGAATCTATCAGGAGATATTAATGAAAAACAACGTATCCACGGTTAATCCAGAATTTGTTCACGAAAAAATGCAAGTGGGATTACCCGTGCATTTGGTGGATGTCAGGTCTACCAAGGAATTCGCAAGCGAACACGCAGAAGGTGCGAAATCTGTATCCATGTCTGAATTAAGTGCAAATACTCTACAAAACAAGTTTGGTGCAGCAATTGGCTCTGAAGAACCACTTTATTTGATTTGCACAGCAGGTTTCAGGGCACAACAGGCAGCAGAAAAGCTTCATGACCAGGGACTGAATAATCTCTATGTTGTCAATGGTGGTACTGATGCCTGGGTTAAATCAGATCTGCCAACAATGAAACTCATCAACAAAAGCTGGTCAGTTAATCTTTCGCCACAGGCCCAGGCACAGGTCTTTATGGGAATACTGATTTTTCTGTTTGCCGTAAAGGGCGTGCTTTTAGATCCGGTGTTTACCGTACTTGTCGGCTTCGTTGGTTTGGTTATGTTGATTTCAGCATTTGATCAGCGCTTTTGCCTGGCAAAAGTATTTTCGGACATGCCCTGGAACAAGGCTTAAATTGTAATATTGTAACTGGAGAATGTAATGATTTTTAGACAACTATTTGACTCGACATCATCAACCTACACGTATTTACTGGCAGAGCGGATGGGAGGCGAGGCGCTGTTGATCGATCCTGTATTAGAGCATGTGGATCAATATATTAAGCTGATCAGTGAGCTTGATTTAAAACTGGTATTTGCTCTGGATACTCATATTCATGCAGACCATGTTACCGGTGCAGGCAAGCTCGCAAATTCAACCGGTTGTTTTTCGGCAATAGGTGAGCAGGCCCAGGCAGAGTGTATATCGATGGAATTTACCGATGGTGAGCTAATCAAGGCTGATAATCTCGCTGTCAGAGCAATCTATACACCTGGACATACCGATGATTCATATTCCTTTACCATGGATGATCGTGTATTTACCGGGGATACCTTATTGATTCGCGGAACCGGTCGTACTGATTTTCAAAATGGTGATGCATCAGCGCAGTATGACAGCCTGTTTAACAAGCTATTAACACTGCCTGAAGAAACGCTGGTATATCCGGCACATGATTACGAAGGTCGAACGGTCAGTTCCATTTTTGAGGAAAAGCATTTTAATCCCAGGCTGCAGGTAGGTTCTCGACAGGAGTATATCGATCAGATGAATGCACTAGAGCTTGATCCACCGCGACTTATTGATGTCGCTGTCCCGGCAAACCGGCGATGTGGTCTGAAAATGGCGGCCTGAGAATAAAATCTATTTTTTCTTTGTTGTCATTAATCAAGTGCGGTCGATGGAATGACCGCATTTACCTTAATTCAATCGGGCTTGTTAATTGGCTACACATTGCTATCCAGCGACTATTAGGAAAACCCATAATAATCAGTTGCCCTCAGTATCCTTTTTATCGGAATCCTTTTTTTTGACCTTGGCATCATCCGGAATCAGATCTTCATCATCATCCATCAGAATACGAAAACCCGGACCTTCCATATCTTCAAATTGACCGGACTTGATCGACCACAGGAACAGGGCTATGGCGATAATAACCAGAATCGCGGCAAGCGGTATCAGTAAATAAAGCGTCGACATTATTTTTTCCTCAACCTTAAAGCATTAACGACCACAACCAGAGAACTGGAAGACATGCCCAGCGCCGCCATCCAGGGGGCAATCATACCAGAGGCTGCCAATGGTAAGGCCAGTAGATTATAAACGATAGCCCAACCGAGGTTTTGCTTGATAATGGTCAATGTTTTTCTGGCCATGGTTACGCCTGTTACCAGGTGATCCAGCTGTTCTGACAGCAACACCATGTCGGCACTGGCATGCGCCAGCTGGGTTCCAGAGCCCATAGCAAAAGAAACATTGGCACCGGACAATACCGGCGCATCATTCACGCCGTCACCAACCATCGCAACCACCCCACCGTCTACCTGCAGTTTACGAATATATTCCAGTTTCTGTTGAGGTGATTGTGCATAGAGGTATTCACTAATACCCAGCTTTTCTGCCGTATTGCTTACCGCTTCTTTTGCATCACCGCTGAGCAATGCCACAGTAATACCGGAGCGCTTCAGCTCATTGATGACGTCTGCCGCCTGTTGACGGATTTCATCTTCCAGCTCAAATACGGCCAACCATTGATTTCCCCGACACATGCCGACGCTGGTAACTGTCTTGTGGATTTCAAAACCTTCGAGCTCACCGGCAAGTTCTGTTACAAAAGGCAGGTTCCCTATGCGATAGACTTCACCCTCAATCACCGCCTCAACACCTTTGCCCGGCGCAGATATCAGTGAGTCGATTGCCATGGCTGCCTGTTTCTCAGCGGCCTTGTTGAGCACCATTGCCACGGGATGTTCAGAACGACTTTCAAGCAATGTTGCCAGTTGCAGCACCTGTTCTTTTGACATGCCATTGAATGTTTTCACATCTGCAAGATGCAGGCGACCCTGTGTCAATGTGCCTGTTTTATCAAAAACGAAGTGCGTGGCTTTCGCCAGCGTTTCCAGCGCATGGCCGCGAGTTGTGACAAGACCGGTTTTCGTTAATGAACCTGTCGCAGCAGTAATCGCCACAGGTGTGGCAAGTGACAGCGCACAGGGGCAGGTAACAACAAGGACCGATAACGTAATGGCAAACGCATGAGCTGGATCATGCTGCCACCACCAGTACGCTACCACTGCAGCGATCAGTAAAATAGCAAACACAAACCATGCTGCTACCCGGTCAGCCAGACGGGCGATGGATGGTTTTTCCGTCTGCGCACGGTCAAGCAAACGTACGATACCGGAAACCACTGTATCTTCTCCAACGCGATCAACCTGCATGGTCAGTGGGCTTTCAACATTGACACTGCCACCGGTCAACTCGTCCCCGGCATTTTTAACACAAGGCATACTTTCGCCGGTCAGCAAAGATTCGTCGACCGAACTGACACCTTCGAGCACATGGCCATCTATGGGTACGGTTTCGCCGGGCTTGACCAGTAACACATCACCTGGACTCAATTCATCAACGGCTACAATATCTTCATTACTCTCCCTGATACGTGTCGCTACGGCTGGTAACAAACGAATCAGTTCTTCGGCAGCCTGACCGGCGCGATGCCTTGCTCCCATTTCCAGAAAACGACTGCTTAGCAGGAAAAAGGCAAACATACAGACCGAATCAAAATACACATCCGGCCCGCCAAAAATCGTTGTATAGACACTGGCGCTGTAGGCACTGCCGATAGCCAATGCCACCGGCACATCCATGCCCAGTTGTCTGCTTTTAATGTCGCGCCATGCAGTGACGAAAAAACTTTTGGCTGAATAGAAGATAACCGGCGTTGCCAGGAACATGCTGATCCAGCGAAAGAAGTCGCGCATGCTTTCATCGACACCAACGTCATAGTCCATCGCATACAATGCCGCCGCCAGCATCATCACCTGCATGGCTCCCAGCCCGGCTACCGCCAATCTGCGAAGCGCCAGCTTGCGTTCTTTCTTGTAGATCTCTTCCTGACGGGAAGTATCAAAGGGATGCGCGATATAACCAATCGCAGAAATCGCCTTGAGGATATCGCTCAGCTGTAACTGAGAATCATCCCAGCGCACCCGGGCACGATGCGTACTGTAGTTGACCTGAAATTCAAGCACACCCGGCAAGGCCTTTACATGGCGTTCATTCAGCCATACACAGGCCGCACAGGTTATACCTTCAAGAATCAGTGATGCAGTTTTGACATTGGACTCATCGACTTCAACAAAATTCTGTTGCAGTTTTTCCTGGTCATAGAGATCAAATTTTTCCAGTTGCTCCGGAATCAGGTCTTCAGGACGGCGTGATGGCCCCTCGCGATGATCATAGAAACTTTCCATGCCGCCATCGACAATCGCCTGCGCCACTGCCTGACAGCCATGACAGCACATGTCGCGGTCTTCACCCTTGATATCAACATGATAATGGGAACCCTGTGGTACTGGCAGGCCACAATGAAAACAGGATTGTTGCGTTTTATCAGACATGAAGAATTATTGACTAATCAGAAAGTGAAGCATTGAACACGTTAAGATCATTCATCAGGTCCCGGGACTCAACAAAATCATCATAAGCCGTTACAAGAAATGCACGCGGATCAACCAGGTAGAGTGGTGCTCCGCCCACTTCTGTAGCAACCTGTAAAAAGTTGACCGTAAAGATTGCCCAGATAGGACGCGTGAGAATGGCGATTTTCATATCCGGGTTGTCTGCCTGAAGCTTTTCACCAAAAGCTTTATCGGGGTTGTAACCGAGTACCAGTAAACGCTGCATAGCCAGCTCACCTTGTTTTTCATTGACAACAGCACGAGTAAATTCAATGTACTGCATACAGGTTTCATCACAATCTGCATCAGCCAAAATGACATAGGTCCAATGGTTACGCAGCAGGTTGGCAGGCATTGCGTCACCGTTGATATCTACCAGTACCATGTCCATCAATGGACGGGGTGGATTGATGCTGGTTGCCGTATCAGACAACGAGAATTTGTTATCGCAGGCTGATAACGATAAAAAAACCAGGAGCAGTAATAGCGTTCTCATCATGTAGTATCTTCAGGGTAAGTTATTTTGCTGGTATTCCAAATTGATCCAATAATGCTTCACTTTCGATATACGTGGCGACTGTTTCCGCATCGCTGTTTTCAAGCCAGGGCACGATACCCAGACATTTTACCGGCAGATACTGCTGTAAGGTTTCAATATTTTCATCGACATTCATCATTTCCGGGGCAATTTGCGAACCAATCCAGCCTATAACACGACAACCCCTGGCCTGTATTGCCTGTATCGACAATCGCGCATGATTGATACAACCCAGCTTTAGCCCGACAACCAGGATGACCGGCAAATTCATATTGACGGCTATATCTGCCACATCCTGTTGCTCATTCAGTGGCACCAGCCAACCTCCGGCACCTTCTACAACAACCAGGTCGGATTGTTTCTCAATCTCATCTAATGCAGCCTGAATGAGCTTAAGGTCGATATTCTGATCAACCTGTTGCGCAGCGATATGTGGAGCTATGGCTGGCTCGAAAAGATACGGATTAACCAGTTTATAATCCAGTTGTTTGCTGGACTGCTGACGAATCAACAGCGCATCGTCATTGACGGCTTCACCACCAATTTCGGATACCCCTGCAGCAACCGGTTTCATACCGTTTACGCGCAAACCCTTTGCCTGCAGAGCATGCATCAGCCCCAGTGTCACCAGTGTCTTGCCCGCATCCGTATCCGTACCGCTAACAAATAGGATTGGCATTAACGACTCCTGAGCAGATCAACCGGCACATGCACTTCACCATTGACAGCAACCTGTTTCAATTGCCTGGGCCGCCAGGCATGACCGTAAACCACCTCGTAGGTCGCAGGTAAACGTCCATCAGCACGAAACTGTTCATAGGCACTTTCCATTGCCTTCCAGCGTTGTCTGCCAGTCATGCCACGCGATCTGTTACTGGCTGCATTGTGGGCACCCAGTGTTTTCAGGTCCTTTACCAGTCCGCTCACTTTTTCATAGGTCAGTGTCATGCGTTCGGCATCCATCACCGGGTCGGCAAACTGGCTATGCACCATCATGTCGCCAATATCATGCATATCAATAAACTGACTGGTATGAGGTCTTTCAGCTCCGTCAGCAACCGACCATGCCTGCCGCAATTCTTTCAGCGTATCCGGCCCGAAGGTCGAAAACATCAATAAACCTTCCGGCTTTAACACGCGCATGAATTCCGCAAAAGTCTGCTGCAAATCTGTACACCATTGAATGGCCACATTGGAAAAAATCATGTCCACGCTTTCATTTGCCAGCGGCAACTGCTCAATGTCTGCACACAGGCAACCAGGTCTGCGCAGCCAGCGCCCCTGCTTTCTCGCCTTTTGCAGCATCGGCAAGGCAAAATCCAGCGAAATGACTTTTGCACCTTTATAACGATTCAACAAACCCGCACTGCAATGACCGGTACCAGCTCCAGCATCCAGCACGACTTCCGGTTCAGCCTTGATATAGTCAAGACGTTCAAGCATGCGATCACCGATTTCACGCTGCAAAACCGCGACCTGATCATAGCCTGCTGCTGAACGTGAAAATGCCTTGCGCACCTGGCGTTTGTCTACAGGATTGACTGGATGGTTATCGGTCATGCTTTTTGCTCCAGTTCCAGCAATGCAGGCATCACCTGCTCTAAATGGGAAAGAAACGGTACATGAGCCGCGCCCTGGATGATTTGTGATGTTGCCGCTGGCATCATTGCGATTATTTCATCGGCAGCACAGGCTGGTGTTAACGTATCCCGGTTGCCATACACCCAGTGAACCGGGACATCGACAGCTTTGAGCGATTGGCGCAGGTCCGTATCACGTAAAAAGCCAAGCCCGGTCTCCAGCGCATGAAAAGTCGCTGGCGGACGCTGTGCAAAACCGCTACGCAGCGTTTTCAGGAGATCACGGGCATTGTCACAACCCTGTATCTGCAACGACAGAAAACGCGTCAACGTGGTTTTGACATCAGCATTAAGGTTTTCTGAAAACTGCGTCAGGGTTTCCTCCGGCATGGCACATTGCCATCCATCACGCTGCATGAAAGACGGTGTGGCCGTCATCATGAACAGGGCGCGGATGTTGATTATCCTGTTTAGAGCAGCCTGCAGTGCCAGTAATCCACCAAGCGACCAGCCCAACCAGATCGCATTGTCCGGCACAACAGCTGCTATTGCATCAGACCACTCTTTAAGGTCCGTAGTTTCTGTCTCTGACATCGTGCTGAAACCATGCCCGGGCAGATCAATGCAGGTGACACTAAAATGCTGAACCAGGCGATCGATTACTGGCTCCCATACCGCCGAGTTCATACACCAGCCATGCAGCAACACCAGGTCACTGCCCTTGCCTTTGGTTTCATGCCAGAGTTTCATGCGTTCGCCTCATCCCTGTTCAACTGACCCAGTGCCTGCAGTAAACGATCAACCTGTTCTTCTGTATGAGCTGCAGACAAGGTAATGCGTAAACGCGCTGTATCCTTGGGTACAGTTGGCGGGCGTATTGCCGTAACCAGAATCCCACGTTGTCTTAATTGTTCCGCCCATGCAATAGCCCGTTGGGATGAACCGGCCAGCAAGGGCTGTATCGCTGTTGGTGATGGCATAAGCGATAACCCGAGCTGTGATGCTCCCTGTTTGAAACGCTCTACAAGCGAAGCGAGATGCTGGCGACGCCATGCTTCAGTTTCTAGCAGCTTTAATGCTGCACTCGTGGCAACGGCAATGGCAGCCGGTTGCGCCGTGGTATAGATATAACTGCGTGCTTTTTGAATCAGCGTTTCAATAACCACTTCATCGGCGGCAATGAAAGCGCCTGCGCATCCCATGGCTTTACCCAGGGTTCCCATTATCACCGGCACCTGCCGTGATGAAAGTCCTGCCTGTTCGATGGAACCAGCGCCTGTTTCACCCAGCACACCAAAACCATGAGCATCGTCAACAGCCAACAAGGCATCGTTGTCTTGAGCGACTTGTGACAGTTGTTTTAATGGAGCAATATCACCATCCATGCTGAATACTCCATCGGTAACAATCATCTTGTTAGGCGACTCGACTCGATCAAACATACGCTGCAGTGATGCAACATCAGCATGTTGATATCGATGCATTTTTGCCGCTGCAAGATGACCTGCATCAATCAGTGAGGCATGGTTAAGACGGTCTTCAAACACATGACCATTTTTTTCAATAAGCGCCGTCACCATGGCAAGGTTAGCCATGTAGCCGGATGAAAACAGCAAGGCTTTTTCTCTGCCGGTAAATGCCGCCAGCTCTTCTTCCAGCTGGTGATGGGCAGTGGTATGACCCGTCACAAGATGCGCAGAACCGCTACCCACGCCCCATTTTTCAGCACCGGCAATAAACGCCTTTTTCAACTCGGGATGATTCGCCAAACCCAGATAATCATTGGAATTAAAAGCGAGTAAGCGCTTACCTTCTATAACCATTTCCGGAGCACTTGGAGATTCAGTGAGCAAGCGCGATCGATACAACGAATTTTCTTTTCGCTGTTCAATATCTTGTTGAAAATCATTAATCAATCTGAGCACCACCCTGAGTCATATGCGATCAGCCGGGACCTTGGAGGAGACCTTGGCGGCAGGGATGCCGCCACGAGCTACATGGATGTATTCACGCGTTCTCCGTAAGATCCGGGCTGATCGGTTATGACGGAGAAAGTCCCGGATTTTCACCAACTGCTTCAGCCGGCGCATGACAGGTTTTCGCTGCCTTAATCTCGGTTTCAATTTTCTCTTCCATGTTCAAACCAAGACGCTCAAACAGTTGCCTGTCTTTATCCGTTTCAGGGTTATCTGTTGTCAGCAACTGATCACCATAGAAAATTGAATTAGCTCCTGCAAAGTAACAAAGGGCCTGCATCTCATCGGTCATGTCAGTACGACCGGCAGATAAACGTACATAAGACTCAGGCATCAAAATACGTGCAACCGCGATGGTACGAATAAATTCGAGATGATCCAGGTCTTCGTTACCAAATAGAGGCGTACCTTCAATACGTACCAGCATGTTAATAGGAACAGACTCCGGATGCTTTGGCATGTTGGCCAGTTCCTGCAGCATGGCGGCACGGTCTTTACGGGATTCACCCATACCCAGAATGCCACCTGAACAGACATTGATGCCTGCATCACGCACATGACTGATGGTGTCCAGACGATCCTGGTAAGTGCGGGTGGTGATGACATTGCCGTAAAACTCCGGCGAGGTATCAAGGTTGTGATTGTAATAATCGAGCCCGGCATCACGCAGACGCCCTGCCTGGTCTCCTGAAAGCATCCCCAGCGTCACACAGGTTTCCATACCCATATCGCGCACCGCGCTAATCATGTCGATGACCTTGTCGAGGTTTTTGTCGGTCGGATTACGCCATGCCGCTCCCATGCAGAAACGGGTTGCACCTTTTTCCTTCGCAGCCAGCGCATTCGTGATCACTTCATCCAGGGGCATGAGGCGTTCACGTTCCAGACCGGTATCATTTTTGGCACTCTGGGAACAGTATCCACAATCCTCCGGACAGGCCCCGGTCTTGATACTTAACAGCGTGCTGACCTGCACCTGGTTGGGATCGAAATGCTGGCGATGAAGCGACTGTGCGTCAAAAACCAGATCATTGAAAGGTTTGTGAAATAGCGCCTGAATGTCGTCAAGCGACCAGTCATGTCGGGTGGCCATGTTGAATTCCCCGGTCGTTTAGGGTGATATGGGATGCAATGCAGTGTAAAGTGTTAGTCTTCATTGTCAACCAAGGATGGTTATCATGATTAACAAGTGTGTAAATTTTATACAGGATATTGTTTTTGCCCAGTCCTGCCTGAACTGCCGCCAGCTTTCAGGTACCTCAAGCGCCATTTGCAACCAATGTTTCACAGAATTACCTGCAAACAGGGTTTGTTGCAGGCAATGCGCCTTGCCACTGGAATCCGGAAATCATCAGCTCTGTGGCCAATGCCAGAAAACATCTCCCACTTTCAACTCGGCTTTTATTCCTTTCCGCTACGAGCATCCTGTCGATCAGTGGATATGGAAATTCAAATTTCGCAATGACCTGGTCAGTGGCAAGTTACTGGCTGACCTGTTTTTACAAAAGATCTTCGATTCGAATATCGTGATGCCAGAGATACTGGTCCCGGTTCCGTTACATTCCTCTCGTGTGAGACAACGTGGTTTCAACCAGTCACTGTGGCTCGCACGACACATTGGCAAACAGCTTGGTATACCGGTTGATTCCCGTTCGGTTCGGCGTCGGCTGAAAACGCCACCGCAACATGAACTGAATATCAAAAAGCGCACAACGATCCTAAGAAAGGCATTCACACTGAATAGGGAATTTGAGCATCAGCATGCCGCCATTGTTGACGATGTATTAACTTCCGGCTCCACAATGAATGAAATCAGCAAACTACTTTGCAACAATGGCTGTGCAACGATTGACTGCTGGGCAATCGCCAGAACCGCTCTTAAATGAATTCCTAACCAGTGACAATATAATCTGCCAGCAATAGCAGAAAAATAGTCATGCCAAAACAGTTATTGTTCAAAAATGCAGCATAGGCACCTGATTTTTTATCCAGGCTCATCAGTATCTGCTGCCGGACAAAATAAACAGAAGACAAAACCACACCAACAGCATAAAGCCAGCTGCGACCGCTCATTTCACCAACCAGTAGCAACAGTCCTATCATAATGACCTGCATGACAGCTATTGCCAGAACATCATAATCCCCAAAAAAGATCGCAATGGACTTCACTCCGATCAGCTTGTCTTCATCCCTGTCGACCATGGCATATTCAGTATCGTAGATCAGCACCCATAACATGGTAATGACAAACAGCACCCAGGTTACCGGCTGAAACTCAACACCCAGCGCAGAAAACGCCATTGGCACTATCCAGCCAAAGGCAAAGCCAAGCACCACCTGGGGAAAATGCGTATAACGTTTTGTATAGGGGTAAATTAAGGCCAGCACAACGGCCACTGATGACAACACGAAAGTTTGCAGATTCAGGGTAAGCACCAGCATCAGTGCAGACGCAATCAAAATGCCAAAAATGATCAGGGCTTCTCTGGGCTGTATAATTCCAGACGCTATCGGCCGCAGACAGGTACGCATTACACGCTGATCAATACGTCGATCAGCAAAATCATTCGCAGCACAGCCAGCCGAACGCACCAGCACGCTGCCCAGGATAAAAACCAGTGTCACATACCAGTCGGGCTTGCCCTGCCCTGCAATCCATAATGCCCAGAGCGCAGGCCATAGCAGTAATAAAATACCGATTGGTTTATCCGCACGTATCAGTTGCCAGGCACCCTTGAGCTTTTCATCATAACTGACCTGCTCCTGTGGAAGCGCCAGCTGTACCCTGATTTGAGATTCGTCGGTTTTCATTAATCAGTCTTTCGGGATATCCGGCAGAAAAATTTCGTTAACCAGCAACGGGCTTCCGGCAAACTGGAAAAGTGTGCGTCGCCCCCAAAGGTCTTCATCAATTTTTCCGGCATGGTGATTGGCATATTGATGCAGCAGATGGCTTTGGTTGAAACGGGCAATCTCCATGGTTTTGCGAACTGTATGCGGGTCTGAAAACAGTACCGCCCCCAGCGGCTTGCTTTTCAGATAGGCCAGGCGTTTTGCCCTGCCCCTGAAGCTGGAAGCAGGGATCAGGGTGCGTGCAAAAACCCATGGTTCATCATCACACAGCAGCAGCACCTGTCGCGTCAGTGCCACTTCTTTCTTGCGTATCCCCAGTAATACCTGTTCACTTCTTAACGGCCGTTCCCATTGCTGGCTGACCGGTCGCACATTGAAATGACTGCCACAGCAGGCAACCAGCTTCGTGGTAAGGGAACCTGCGTCCAGAAGCCAGGCGGATAACCCTGCGGGCAAATCCGAATCCCTAAAAGACTCGGACAGATACCAGCTGGGTTCGATGGATTGGCGCAAACTCATTAACCTCTATTTAGCTGTAACGCTCAAAAATCACCAGACCCCAGACTACGATCGTCATGGTCAGGGACAGGAAAACAGCGGCAGAGCCAAAGTCCTTGGCACGTCCGGCAAGATCATGATGCTCATCACTGACACGATCAACCACGGCTTCTATCGCTGAATTAAGGATCTCGGTAATCAGCACAATAAACAGGCACAACAGTAACAGGGCCAGTTGCATCATGCTTTCGGCCAGTACAAAAGCCAGTGGAGCCAGCACAACAGTCAACATCAGTTCCTGTCTGAATGCAGCTTCGTGCTGCCAGGCAGCCCTGAAGCCTTTCATGGAAAAGCCGAATGCCCTGATGATTCTTGTAATACCAGTATTGCCTGGTTTACCCACAGTTCTCTCCCTGTGTTGAGGAACAGCTCATTGCAAAAATTGATACGGAATTATGAAGGGTTAAGGACACGAGTCAAAACAATTTCAAGGTTAAACGTTTGCGTATCGGGTTTTGTTCCCCAACCAGCGCCTCACCAGCAAATCAGTATGATGCGGATATTCGCTGATCAGAGTTTCTGCCACTTCCTGCGCCCTGGGTAACAGTAACTGATCGCGCATCAAATCCGCAATTTTCAGCTGCATTTCACCGGTCTGACGTGTACCCAGCACTTCTCCCGGACCACGCAGTTCCAGGTCCTTCTGGGCGATCACAAAACCATCGGTGGTTTCACGCATCACGGATAAACGCTGCTGCCCATTCTGACTCAGTGGCGCGTGGTACATTAACAGGCAATGACTCTCAACGCTGCCGCGCCCCACACGACCACGCAACTGGTGTAGTTGCGACAAACCCAGGCGCTCAGGGTTTTCAATAATCATCAGACTGGCATTGGGAACATCGACACCTACCTCGATGACCGTGGTCGCCACCAGCAAATCCAGCTCACCCGTCTTGAAATGCTGCATCACACGTTCCTTGTCGGAAGATGACAGGCGACCATGAACCAGGCCGATTCTCAATTCCTGGAGCTGCTCGGCCAACAGGTTTGCCGTGTCTTCAGCCGCCTGACATTGCAGACTTTCAGATTCTTCAATCAAGGTACAAACCCAGTAGGCCTGCCTGCCACTTTTACAGGCCTGCTGCACGCGCTGCATCACTTGTTCGCGACGCTCATCGGATATCAATACGGTTTTAACCGGTGTACGTCCTGGGGGCAGTTCATCAATCACTGACACATCAAGGTCGGCAAAGGCTGTCATTGCCAGTGTTCGCGGAATCGGTGTTGCGGTCATCACCAGTTGATGCGGCACAACCGCATTACCCTTATCTTTTAGGGCCAAACGCTGATGCACCCCGAAGCGATGCTGTTCATCAATAATCACCAGCCCCAAGCTGGCATAGATCACTTCATCCTGAAACAGCGCATGGGTACCCACAATCATTTGCACCTGGTTTGCTGCAATGCGCTCAAGCTGTTGTCGACGAGGCTTACCTTTGAGTTTGCCTGTCAGCCAGGCAACCTCAATCCCCAATGTCCCAAACCATATCTGAAAGTTATTACGATGCTGCTCAGACAGCAATTCTGTCGGCGCCATGAGTGCCACCTGGTAACCGGCTGAAATTGCCTGTAGTGCCGCCAACGCAGCCACAACGGTTTTGCCGCTACCGACATCACCCTGCACCAGCCTCATCATTGGATGATCATTGAGCAGGTCTTTACTGATGACTTCAACGGTATTTTGCTGGGCGCCGGTAAGGTTGAAGGGCAACTGTTTGAGAAAAGCAGATTGAAGCTTGCGATCAGACTTCAGAGGCGGCGCCTCATGCTGGCGATGCTGATAACGCATCTGCCTCAAGCTAACCTGATGCGCTGTCAGTTCCTCAAGGGCAAGACGCTGCTGGATTTTGTGTTTGCCTTCTGTCAACAGGGCAAAATCGATATCAGTTGGAGGCCGGTGCAATAAAGTCAACGCCCGGGCCAGCGTGGAATATTCTGATGCGATATTTTCTGGCAGTAGTTCCTGCAAGCCCAGCTGCCCTTCTTCAAGTAATTGCAAACACTGATCCGTCAGTGAACGCCAGGTTAACTGGTGCATACCTTCTGTGGTCGGGTAGATTGGCGTGAGACTTTCTTCGTCAAGCTCCCCGTCACGTTCAATATCCAGCTGATATTCGGGATGGATCATTTCATAACGGTTCTGACCTCGCCGAACCTCGCCAAAGCAGCGGATCTGTTTACCCTTGGCAAGGTTGTTTTTCTGGGCTGCTGAGAAATGAAAAAACCGCAGAATCAGGCTGCCGGTACCATCCGAGATATGCACCAGCAGCGCTCGACGTCGCCCAAAACGGATTTCACTGTGATCCACCTCACCTTCAACAACCACCTGCATACCAGGTCTGACGGTACCTATGTTTATAACACTGGTTCGATCCTGGTAACGAATGGGCAGATGAAACAGGATATCCTGTGCCGTATGAATGCCCAGCTTTTCCAGACGTTCGGCCGCCTTTGGCCCGACACCTTTTAGACGGGTTACCGGGAAAGCAGAGGTAGTGTTATTCTCGCTTGCAGGCATAAATTACTGTAACGATTTGTTATGACTCAAACTTATCAGGAAACACTGCAATTCAACACCCCGGGAAGAGGCACCAGTCGTATCGATCATGATATAGCGCAGGTCGTCGCCTCTTCAGGTATCAAAACCGGCCTTTGCCATGTGTTTATCCATCACACCAGCGCTTCGCTGATTCTTTGTGAAAATGCCGACCCGGATGTACGTGTCGACCTGGAGACTTTCATGTCACATACCGTTCCGGACGGCAGCCCGATGTTTCGCCACGTTGATGAAGGGCCTGATGATATGTCAGCACATATCCGCAGCATTCTGACCAATATGGATTTGACGGTGCCGGTCACAGCGGGCCACCTGGGGCTGGGCACATGGCAGGGCATTTATCTGTGGGAACACCGCACCCATGCTCACCGCAGGCGGGTGACGGTAACGGTCACCGGCAACTAACCCAGTTCCATCACGCCATCCATTTCCACCCCGGCATCCTTGGGCAGGGCTGCAACGCCGATAGCCGCTCGTGCGGGATAAGGTTCAGCAAAGTACTCGGCCATCACCTTGTTGACGACTGGAAAGTTTCCAAGGTCAGTCAGAAAGACATTCAGCTTGACAATATCGGACAGGTCACCACCTGCAGCCTTGCAGACTGCCTGAAGATTCTGAAACACACGGTGAATACGTGCTTCAATATCACCTTCTACGATTTCCATGGTGTCCGGTACCAGGGGAATCTGGCCTGACAGGTAAACCGTTGATCCTACCTTGACAGCCTGTGAGTAAGTTCCTATAGCCTGTGGTGCCTGGTCAGTGCTTATGATTTCTTTGCTCATTGTTTGTTCTCAATTTCTTCAGTAATTATTGATATCCCGGACTGCTCTGATGGTCCAGACTATGCCATCTGCCTGGTAATACGTATAACAGGAGGCAAGGCCTTCAAGCGTTTCATGATCCTCGCCAGATGCTGTCGATTATGCGTGGAAATAATAAAGGTCAATGCCGTGGTAATACCATCGCGTTCTTCGGTATGCACATGCTCAATATTGGAATCGGTATCCGCTATCGTTGAAGCGATCTCCGCCAATACACCACGCTGGTTGCCTACCTCCACACGAAGTTCAGTGGTGAATTCACCTTCCATTTCATCTTCCCACTGCACGTCCAGCCAGCTGTCACCCTGTTTGTGTTCCTCGCTGAGGTTACGACAATCGCGATGATGAACCACAATACCGGTACCCGGACGGAACAGTGCACCAATCGGATCACCAGGAATCGGCCGGCAACACTTGGCATATTTGACGACCAGACCCTCCGTTCCGCGGATCGCCAGCGGCATTGCAGCTCGCTCTCCGGTCTCCTGTGGCTGCTTATCTTCTTCAGCACCAATCATATGACGAGCCACCATCAAGGCCATGCGATTACCCAGGGCGATATCTTCCAGCAAGGCTTCAAAATGCGGCAAGCGGTAAGTTTCCAGATAACTTTCTACCGCCTCGGCTGAAAGGTCTGCAATGCAGGAATCGTAGACTTCCAGTTCTTTTTCGAGCAGGCGTCTGCCTAACTCCACTGCTTCCTGGTGCTTGAGCTGTTTGAGATAGGTACGGATATTGGCGCGCGCCTTGCCGGTGATGACCACATCCAGCCAAGCTGGACTGGGGCGTGCATTACTGGAGGTCAGGATTTCCACTGTCTGACCATTGAATAAACGTGAACGCAAGGGTACCAGGCGGCGATCAACACGGGCCGCGACACAATGATTGCCAACATCAGAATGTACCGCATAGGCAAAGTCGATCACTGTAGCCCCTTTGGGTAATTCCATAATCTTGCCACGAGGTGTAAAAACATAAACCTCATCAGGGAACAGGTCGATTTTAACGTGCTCCAGAAACTCTTCGGAATTACCCGCGCCTTTCTGCAATTCCAGCAAATTGTTTAACCAGCCCTTTGCAGCCGTATTGGCGAACAGGTTCTGATCATCCCCGTCCATCTTGTAAAGCCAATGCGCTGCAATGCCAGCTTCCGCTATACGATCCATCTCCGTGGTGCGAATCTGTACTT
>JABDQZ010000228.1 GCA_013041975.1 Gammaproteobacteria bacterium | reverse complement strand
CCTTCCGAGAGGGAATTAAGATTAATTTGCTTAGCAATTTCATTGACAATTAGCCTAGAACCTAACGGAGACACATGGTTGTCACTACCAAAAAAGATTTGTTTTCCTTTGGATGCAAAACATCTTCCTGAAAGTTCATCGCAGAATACCTTTTCTGGATATACTCGTTGTACTTGATCCCCATTGATTCTATTCAATGCTTCATAGCTACTTTTAACTCTTTTCTTAAAGACGCTATAACTAGTGCTTAAGTCAGGCAACATATCTTCATTATTTATTACTGGTCTTTGGATAAACAATTTACGTTTAACATGAAAACCTTGTTCTGGAACTGGATATATAAGAACAAGCTTATGTCCAGAGTCTATCCAACTATTCAGTGTTTTTTCTAACATTCTAGATCGCCTTTTATAGTCCAGGGCAACTATGTTTTCGTTAACAGGTTTATACTTGGCTTCTTTGTCACCTTCTTTGTTATCAAATCTACTTTGTTCCATGAATTGTGGAATCCTTGCGCTGTAAACAATTGTTGAGTTTGGGTACTGCTCTAAGAAATCTACAACTTGAGTGGCTCTTTTCCTACAATGTTTCGATCCATACTCTAAAATATGCGGGCAGGCAATATTAGATATTTGAATAAAATTCAGTTCATTTTCCTTAGCCAGTAGTCGTAGTTTTTCTGATAAACTTCCAGCATGACTATCTCCAAGAGAGATAATAAATTTTCCGGTTGGGTTATGTATAAACACACAACTGTCATGGACCTCGATAGGCGGTTGCCTGCCACCACCACCAGAATGACACCTTAGCCCATCCTTCGAAACCCAAACTCTTTGGGGTTGTTGAATAACTGACTTTAAGTAACTTAATCTTTCTATAAAACCTTCATTTACTATCCAGTAATAAGAAAGGCCACCAACAAAGCCAGTCAAAGAAATAATTATCACAAGGAGATGCTTACGACTGATGCGTTTCTTATTTCTAAAAGGTTTTTCAACTAGAAAATATGTAGCAATAGACAAAATAAATGTTGCTGCAATCCATACAATTTTGTCATCCATAGATGGAGTGGAGTCTTTGATACGGCCAAATGCGAAAATTGGGTAATGCCAGAGATACAAAGAATAAGAAATTAATCCAATACCTACAAATGTCCTACTTGAGAGTATTTTTGTAACGAGCTCTTTTTCATTCGCAAACCAAATAATGAGCATAGAGCCAATAACCGGTACTAAAGTAATATACCCGGGATGATTTGATTCAAGATCAATAAAAATTATTGAATAAAGAACTAAAAACATGCCAATAACAGGCATAGTTTTATTCAGAAGAGCATCATTTTCTTTTTGCGGGTGAAAATATAGGATGTTGGCTAGTAGACTACCTGCCAAGAGTTCCCAGAAACGGCTTGGTAGCATATAAAAAGAAAATGATAAGTCTTTTGCAGACATTAATTCAGAAAATTGTAGGCTTAGTAAAAAGCCAGCAGTTAGCAGCACTACCGTATGACTTTTCCACCAACGATAAATTGCAAGAAGTATTAGTGGAAAGATAATATAATATTGTTCTTCAACAGCAAGAGACCAAGTATGCAGGAAGGGTTTAATTAGGGAAGATTCCGCCCTATACTCTTGAAGTGTTATATCCCAATAAAAGTTTGAACCAAAAAGCAGTGAAGCTATTATTGATTTTGAGAAATCTATGAGTTGTGTTGGAAGTAAATATTCCCAAGCAAAAGGAAGAGAAGCCAACATTACTGTCAATAAAGCCGGCAATATTCTACGTGCTCGACGCTCATAAAAATCTACAATTGAGACTCGCCGAGTCTTCTCATATTCCTTCATGATTGTTGAAGTAATCAGAAAGCCAGAAATAACAAAGAAAACATCTACACCAAAAAAGCCCCCTTTTAATAAGATAGAGGAGTCAAAAGCAAACTCTGCGTGGTAGATAATAACGGAAAGAACTGCAATAGTTCTTAAGCCATCAATTTCTGGTCGATACTGTAGATTCATAACTACCGCAACGCTTCCCTATAATTTATTTTTTAATAGATTGCTGACATCTTTGACTGGTATGTAGAAACATATTATAGCGTTTACTGAGCGACTGCTATCTTGAAAAATATCAATTTTTGAAATCGCTTTTGTTGCCGTTTGCTGCCTGTAGATTTATAGTTAATTTCGCTTATAGGGAGATACCTATGACTTTGACGATAGGCATAATTACTATAATTTTAGGCCTCATAGGTTGGGTCGGACAAACATTAGCAGTTTTTAATAATGATTTAGCCACAAAGCTCGGACTATCCGAAACTGAAGATGTTATGGACCCTACGATGCTTGCTTTCGAAAGATTCAGCATGGGAATAATGGATTTTTTGCTCATGTGGATTCTTCCCGTTTCAGGATATTTGATGATTATTGGGAATGAATGGTGGCCTGTGTTTGCCCTAGTTGGGGGAGCTGTTTACTTGTACATACCAGGCTGCTTTACCATAACTAGAATTGTTCTAGGAAAGCGTGGGCTAAAGATTGGAACAAGGCCGGCGCAGATTACAGCATATGTTCTCGCAGTATTCTGGACTGTAGATGCTTTGGTTATGATGAGCTTGGCTATTAACGAGTTAAACTTATGAAAAATGCTTGAAAATCAATAAACTAACAATACGCTCTAGCTGACACGGCGTCGCCGCGCTACTCAGCCAGTCCCTGCCTTTAGTCGAATGGTTGCATTAAATGTGCAATTGCTCCCGTAGGATCGGCCACAATACAAATACGCCCATGAGGCCGCGCAAACCGCCTGAGACCTATCTCAATAACAAGCGACTATTGATAGTTTCTGAACAAATCCAACATTTTATTCTGGATCTAAATTTATAGAAGCATTTTTAAATGCAAATCCACTACAAACAGTCCCTTTTACGCGCTTTCCTCGTGGATTGGTTGCAGTAAAGCCGATGTGGTAATAATCATCTTCGCTACATGCCAAAGCATTGTATCCTGTAAGAGAAATATCCGTATAGCCAGCTTCATCTAACATCTTTAGGCCATCCTCACCGCTGGTACAGCCAAAAAGCAATAAAGTTGCCAGTAATATAACAATTGTTTTCATTTTTTAACCTCGCCTTTAAGTATCGGCGTGTTTGAACGGAATTATAAGAAAAAACTGAAATTTACCCTAATAAATGATTACTGATGCTGGAAGTTTTTGCATAGCTTCCGCTTACGGCAAGTTAAAATCAGTCAGGAAAGGCTTGTGAAGAGTCGAGTTTCCCGAAAGGAAAGCCGTGATTGGAATGTAATGATGAAAAAGCCCTGGAGAAATGGGGCTTGAAACGTAATAGTTGCTTCACCTAGAGCTGATTACCATCCCTGGAATTACTAAAGGTGCGAAGATCTTTACCATTAAAGTGTCATATCAAAACCTAAAATAATTTCTTTTAGATACCTGACTTCATCAATATAGCCCATTCAAGAGCGTGCCCATTACTCTGGCGCCCCCATTTACTATCAAGTATTTCATTAGCAGCAACTTCGTAGTCATTTCTTTCAATGGCAGCCCACATCTTTTTAAAACCAGCTAAACGTGGAACCCCTATGATAGATGCCAAATTAGCTAAAACAAAGAAACGTGTACTATCTAAATCTCTGACAATAGGAAACTGCTGAACCATTTCATTTGTGTGATGTTTCGGATTATTTTTCAACATATGCTTAGCCTCGTTGTTACTCATGTATGATTTGGACCGCAGTAACCGATCGGTAATCTTTCTAGCAAAGTAATTTACATAGCCTTGATTTCAGGATATTGCACGATAATCCTACTAAAATACTCAAGTATTTATAGACACAAAAAAAGGGGTATTGATCAATTAAGTTTTTAACTTATAAATTAGTCACTTAAGTCTGATTCAGTACTATCCAGCCAAGTGTTTAAATGGATGACTTATGCCTGCTTCTGAGCATTACCACTCGTCTGCGGACCTGTCTAACCAGACAAAAAAGCCCCGATGGTCACTCGGGCCCTTATGGGAGAAGATGAATATTCATCAAAAATTGAACTATCGATAAAAAAATATAACTAAAACCATGTCTCTCGGTTTTGTAATCAGGTCTGTTCATTCATGAAAACTTCACAACTCTATATAATTTCAACTGTGCTGCTTCTTTCAATTCTGATACTAACTGGTTGCCAGTCAGTTTATTACACCTACAGTGGACCTCCTGACATAACCGCTTCAACTGCATCATCAATAAATATCAATCAAAAAATACCGCTTAACCCAGGCACGACTCGTATATTTATTCAGGATGGTAGATTAGTAGACTCAATCAATCATTATAAACCTAACTGTAATATAGAAATCAGAAAACGGAATGATAACAATTGGCAATACGTTGATGCGTCCCAATTTAAAATTACTGGTTCTCAATATACTGAAGAAGAAATTGTAAAAAGACAGTATTTCAAACCTCAAATGTTGGCATTTAATAACACCCCTTCAAATAGCAATTTGTTATTAGCCAATACATTCGATGATTCAGGTTCATCAGACATCTACCTGGGGATACATTATTATCTTTCAGGCAATGACAAAAATGTTATGCGCCTATCATGTCGTGGTGCTTTGGATGCTCCAGATAAAGCACAGTATCCTACACGTGAGGAAATTATAAAAACACTTGGAGACGTAGTAACGGTGAAACTCTGAATAGTTGTCGGTCGTAGCTGTTCTAATAAATTGTTTTTGTTTTCACTAATAAATTAAATGATCATACTCTTCACCGAGAGGATGATTATTGCTTTCCACTTCGGTACTTTGCTTTTGGGTAATTTCCTGTTTCTGTGGATCTAATAATTCATTGGTTTTTAACTCGGATTTTCCAAGTTCGGCATCTAAAATATTATTGATGTATTGAGTATTTTCAATTTCTTGTGGTTGCCAGTTTGCAATATCAGGAGAAACAATTCTCGGGGTAACCAACACGATGGTTTCCGTATCAGTCGATATGATTGACTTGTTGGAAAATAGATTACCGATTCCAGGCAGGTCACCAAGGATAGGAATACCCTCGCGTGTTTCGTCTACCGTTTGTTTAATCAAGCCGCCAATAAATACCGTCTGGCCATCTGGCACTAGCATCTGAGTATTGACTTGAGTGGTAGATTTTGAAGGCACTCCATCATCATTCACCGTACCTGTACTGACTTCCGGGTGAATATCCAGCAATATGCGGCCTTGTCGATCCACTGAGGGAGTTACTCTTAAAATGATACCGGACTCCAGGTACTCGATACTCGTAGTCGTTACATCATTGGTTGTGACAGTGACCTGGTATCCAATATTATTACCGATAAGTGTTTCTGCCTGCTGGTTTTCCATTGCCAGCAATTTCGGTGTCGACAACGTACGCAACCTGCCCCGGGTCTTTAAGGCATTTAAAACCAGTTCAACATTGGGATTCACAAAGCTGAAGAAAAAACCGGGCGAAGTGGGATCAGAGAGTCCCCGTGTGCCAAAACTGCCGGAATCGGTAGAACTTGAAAACAGGTGTTTCCAGTCCAGTCCAAATGACTCATTATCCTTCAAAGTCACTTCCAGGATCTTGGCCTCAATAAATATTTGCTTGGGTTCTTTATCCAGTTCTTTAAGTAAGGCATCCATGCGCTTTAAAACCGAAGGTCGGTCTTGTATCACCAGGATTCTACGTTCAGCCAGGATAGTGATCTTGCCATAGCCGGAAAGATAATTGGTTAAAATACCCTCAATGACTGAAGGATCTGAGTACTGGATCTTAAAGGTGCGCAATTCAGTCAGGCCAGTGATATTATACTTTCCGATATCATCGTGATTCATAATGTAGTAATTGCCATTGCGATACTCGACCGCATAGCCTGCAGCATCCGTTATAGACCGTACTGCCTTGTCAACGGTGACATCGTAGAGATTGATAGAAACATTTGCTGTAATACCCTCGGATATGAGGATATTGATGCGTTGCTGCTGCGAAAGCATTGACATGATTTCCTGGAGGGGCGTTTCCTGGAAGTTCAATGAAATCCTCTCCTCGACAGCCGGTAGGGGCGAGATCATGAACAATGTCATGAGCATGACAAATACAAAACGGCAGATATTACTGCCTTTATTTTTTTGCCGCATTAGCTTCATCCAAGTCATTATTTCCCAAGTTCAGGGGATATGTTCTTCCCTGCCATTCAAATATCGCTCCACCCTCTTTGACGGAGAGCAGTTTGATACCATCAACCTCCTCACCAATCA
>JABDQZ010000219.1 GCA_013041975.1 Gammaproteobacteria bacterium | reverse complement strand
GCCTGGAATACCTTAGAACCATTGCCTTTATTCTCGTGATTGCTGTCGTGGTTCAGTTCACTGAGATGGTGATGCATAAGACCAGTCCACTGCTTTATCAGGTTCTAGGCATATTCCTGCCATTAATTACCACAAACTGCGCTGTGCTCGGTGTGGCTTTACTCAATACCCAGGAATCACATGGCTTCATAGAATCTGCACTTTACGGCTTTGGCGCAGCGGCAGGTTTTTCCCTTGTTCTGGTTCTTTTTGCAGCGATTCGTGAACGCATTGCAGTCGCAGACGTGCCCCTGCCGTTTCAGGGCAATGCGATTGCACTGATTACAGCAGGCATCATGTCAATGGCATTCATGGGATTTGCCGGGTTGGTAAGTTACTAGGTCCTGCAAGCATGATCACAGCCATTCTTACTATCACTGCCTTATCTGTCCTGTTTGGTTTACTGCTGGGCTTCTCGGCCATTCGATTTCACGTGGAAGGTGACCCCATTGTTGACCAGATAGATTCCCTATTACCCCAGACACAGTGTGGCCAGTGTGGCTTTGCAGGCTGCCGTCCCTATGCAAAAGCCATGGCTCAAGGTGAAGTTCAAATCAATAAATGCCCACCGGGTGGTGAAGTCACCATGATTGCACTTGCTGATCTGCTTGGACAGGATCCTGTTGCGCTCGAAGATGAAGAGGCCGCCGAGAAACCAAAATCAGTTGCTTATATCGTCGAAGAGGAATGTATCGGCTGTACGCTGTGCATTCAGGCCTGCCCTGTTGATGCCATACTCGGAGCAGCAAAAAGCATGCATACCGTTATTGTGGATGAATGTACCGGCTGCGAACTTTGCCTGCCTCCCTGCCCGGTGGAATGCATCCATATGCATCCGCTTGAAGATCATATCAGTAACTGGCGCTGGCCTTTTCCTGATCAGGCTGAAAAATCCATGGCCGCAGGTAACAACTGATGCATGTACCAGGAACTTCCATCAACAGGAATAAACGTAAACTCTGGCAGTTTCATGGCGGTCTGCACCTGCCTGATCACAAAAGCATGTCCATGCAACGTCCTCCTGTTGACGCTTTGCTTGATGATCTACTGGTTATCCCTTTGCAACAGCATATCGGCGAGCCACCAGAAATTCTTGTCAAGGAAGGCGACAAGGTTCTAAAAGGCCAGATACTGGCCCGGGCCAACGCTTATGTCAGCGCCCCTATACACGCCTCTTCATCGGGTACTGTTGTCGCCATCGATGAACAACCCGTTCCCCATCCATCAGGACTTTCCGCTACCTGTATTACTATAGAAACAGATGGCCAGGACAAATGGGACGATTGCCTGCCTGAACCCATTAGCGATTATAAAAGCTGTTCTGCTGATGAATTGCTGGAACGTATTCACTGGGCGGGCATCGTTGGCCTGGGAGGAGCTACTTTTCCCAGTAGAGTAAAACTCAACCCTGGACCCAACAAGCCCATCGACACGCTGGTAGTCAATGCCGCTGAATGTGAGCCTTATATCACCTGCGATGATGCGCTGATACGAAATCATGCGCAAGAAATCCTGCATGGCATTCATATCGTCATGCATATACTATCGGTCAAGCTTTGTTTGATCGGTATTGAAGACAACAAACCCGATGCCATAGCAGCCATACAGAAAGCCCTCTCTGAACATGATACGGGCGATATTGAGCTGGTTGTTGTTCCCACGATATATCCCAGCGGTGGTGAAAAACAGCTGATTCAAATTCTGACCGGCAAGGAAATTCCCGGCAATGGCTTACCCGCTGATATTGGCATAGTCTGCCATAATGTTGCGACGCTGTTTGCAGTCAACAACGCTGTCAGCAAAGGATATCCGTTGATTTCGCGGATGGTCACCGTTACAGGCGAAGGCATTAATAAACCACAGAACATGATAGTACCCAATGGTACACTAATCAGTTCTTTAATTGAGCGGGCTGGCGGCTATCACAACAACGTTAATGAATTGATCATGGGCGGACCGATGATGGGCTATGCACTCAGCTCTGACAAATTACCGGTCAGCAAGGCAACCAATTGCATTCTGGTTACCCAAAAAGATAATGCCCCCGCGAACACGCCTGCTGCCTGCATACGCTGTGGAAAATGTGCAGAAGTCTGTCCTGCGTTACTGTTGCCTCAACAACTCTATTGGTATGCACGTGCCCGGGACCTGGACAAGGTACAGGATTTCAACCTGTTTGACTGCATTGAATGCGGTTGCTGCGCACACGTCTGTCCTTCACATATTCCACTGGTTCAGTATTACCGCTTTGCCAAAACGGAAATCTGGGCACGCGAGGAAGATAAAAGAAAATCCGATATCGCGCGTCAGCGTCATGAATTTCGTGAAGCAAGGCTGGCTCGAATCAAGGCTGAAAAACAGGCCAAATTGCGCAAGAAAAAAGAAGTACTGGAAAAGAAAAAGGCTGCCGATGTTGACCCCAAGAAAGCAGCAATTGAAGCTGCCATGAAACGCGCAGCTGAAAAGAAACAGAAACTACAGGAAGAAGGCAAGATACCAGCAAATACAGAAAACCTGACAACTGCCCAACAACGCCAGATCGATGACGCAAACAAACGCAGGGAGAATTCCGAATCATGAAGTTTGCAACATCAACTTCACCACATACCTTTCAAACAGATAGTGTTCAAAAGGTCATGCTGGAAGTTCTGCTGGCACTGGTTCCCGGTATTATCGCCATGACCTGGTATTTTGGCTGGGGCATCCTGGTTAACATTGCTGTTTCTGTTTCTGTTGCCGTTGCCAGTGAAGTTTTTGTTATCAAACTGCGCAAACGCCCTGCACTGCCAGTGATCAGTGATTTGTCTGCTGTCGTCACCGGCGTACTGCTGGCACTGGCACTTCCTCCCTTGCTGCCCTGGTGGATCACAGCCATTGGTGCGGCTTTTGCCATTACTATGGTCAAACAGCTTTATGGCGGCATCGGCTATAACCCTTTCAACCCGGCTATGGCGGCTTACGCATTACTACTGGTCTCATGGCCAAAACACATGACCAGCTGGTTGCCACCGAGTATGCTCAATTCAACACCGCTGGATTTCGGCCAGGTACTCAATGTTATTTTCACTGGAGCAATGCCTGCCGGATTAAGCTGGGATACCATTTCCAGTGCTACGCCACTGGATGAGATGTTTACGCGCCTGGACATGAACCAGATGATTGAGGAGATTCGCCAATCACCTTTATGGGGAGACTTTGGCGGCAAGGGCTGGGAATGGGTTAATAACTGGTACCTGCTGGGTGGCCTGTACCTGTTGTTCCGTAAAGTCATCAGCTGGCACATACCCATTTCCATCATTGCTTCATTACTGGTTTTGAGTGGCCTGGCTTATATGATTGATCCAGCTGTTCATCCCTTCCCTGCTTTTCATATTTTTACCGGTGGTGTCATGTTAGGTGCATTTTTTATTGCTACTGACCCGGTATCGGCTTGTACCACCAAAAAGGGTCAACTGATTTTCGGGGCATCCATCGGCGCACTGATATTCATTATTCGTAGCTGGGGTGGCTATCCTGATGCCGTTGCCTTTGCCGTACTGCTGATGAACATGGCAGCACCAACGATTGACTATTACACAAAACCCCGCGTGTTTGGCGAAGTGAAGGACACTTCTGATGATTAATCGCCACCCCGTGGTTATTGCTGCCGTATTACTGGGAATGTTTGCTGTGGTTGGCACGACACTGGTTTCGTTCACCTATGAAAACACCCGGGAACGCATCATAGATAACGAACGTAAGGCACTGCTGAAAAAACTGCATCAGATTATTCCAGCCGATTACATTGACAACGATATCGTTAACGATACCATCAGGGTTTCCAGCCCAGGTCTGCTGGGTGCTGAACAGACGACAGTCTATCGGGGACGCAAGCTGAATCAGCCAGTCGCTGCAGTATTTTCCATTGTAGCGCCAGAAGGTTACAGCGGCAGTATCAGTATGCTGGTTGCTGTCAAAACG
>JABDQZ010000218.1 GCA_013041975.1 Gammaproteobacteria bacterium | reverse complement strand
GTTGCCCAGATGAACGGAAAGTAAATGCGCAATATGTTTTGGATCACTATCCTTGATGTATTGCTGGTTGATCCATTTGAGCTTGTCGGTATTAAAACTGGATGGCGCCTTGTTGACATCTTCAAGCTCGAACAACTGAATCATTTCATCAATGGAAAACAGTTCCTGATCACCATGTGACCAGCCAAGACGTACCAGGTAGTTAAGCAAGGCCTCCGGTAAATAGCCTTCTTCCATGTATTGCATAACACTGACAGCACCATGGCGTTTGGAAAGACGTGCGCCATCGTCTCCAAGGATCATGGGCAGATGTGCATATTTTGGAACCGGTAAACCCAGTGCCTGCAGCATATTAATCTGGCGTGGTGTGTTATTAAGATGATCATCACCACGGATAACATGCGTGATGTTCATGTCGGCATCATCGATAACTACCGTCAGGTTGTAGGTCGGTGAGCCATCAGTACGGCGGATAATCAGGTCATCCAGTTCATGATTGGAAACGACAACCTTGCCACGCACAATATCATCAATGACAACAGCACCATCCTGCGGATTTTTAAAGCGAATCACGTGAGGTTCATCGGCGCTGACAGTGGCATTGCGGCAATGACCGTCATAACGCGGCTTCTGCTTGTTGGCCATTTGCTCGTCACGCAAGGCCTCAATTCGATCCTTGCTGCAATTGCACCGGTATGCCAGTCCTTTATCCATCAGTTTATCAATAGCAGCATTGTACTGGTCAAAACGATGTGTCTGGAAAAAGGGGCCTTCTTCATACTCAAGACTCAGCCAGGTCATGCCTTCGAGAATGGCATTGACAGATTCTTCAGTTGAACGCTCCAGGTCAGTATCTTCAATGCGCAATACAAATTTTCCACCGTGTTTACGGGCATAAAGCCAGGAAAACAGCGCTGTACGGGCTCCTCCGACATGAAGATAACCTGTCGGGCTGGGAGCAAAGCGGGTGCGAACAGTCATTTCATCCTCAACTAAACAAGAAAAACCTGCGTGATAAAACCACGCAGGAATTTAATCAAAAATACCGGGTTAACTATTCAGCCGTATTCTCTTCATTAGCTGTTTCGGACATGTTTTCGAGCATTTCTGCACCTTTTTCCTTACTCGCCTGATACACGTCAGAGGACTTCTCAGTGACTGATTCAGCAACATCTGATGCTTTGGTTTTAGCAGCTTCGTACAACTCTACAGAACCTTCTTTAGTTTCAGAGGCTTTTTCTTTGGCCACATCAACGGCTTGATCGATCAATTCGCCGGTTTTATCTGTCCATTCAGAGGCTGTTTGCTTGAGTTCTTCGGTTTTGGTTTCAGACTCTTTGACTTCTGATACAGCTTCTTCTGCCGGTGCCATAGCGGCACTCTCATTCATGCTTTTTTCTGCTGTTGCAGACGATTTATCAGAGTCTGAATCTCCACATCCTGATAAACCCGCCAGAATCAGACCCGATACCAATACAGTTATTGCCAGTTTCATAAATTACTCCAGATGAAATTAGATTAAATAGCGATTAATTTTAACATCATCCGTCGATTAATTGTTGCATTTGCTCTCTTGTAACTGGATATAACAGTGTTCCATGCAATGGAAACAGTTCTGCCAGTTTACTGACGAAGGACTGCTCTTGTTTGCTCACCAAAGCAATGACTTTTGCATCTGGTGCATATTTCTGCAGGCTATAGAGAAAAACATCCAGATTACTGACATTGACCCCGGCATAGTTATTTCCATAACCGTAGATAAAATCAGCCACAACGAAATCTGGCTTTGTCTTTTTTAGTGCGCTGATTGCCTTGCGCATGGAAGTGAAGCGCTGTTCTTCGAGACCACATTCGGCATACAGGGATGTCAGTACCGGGTGTGAGGGCGATTCGATGATAGAGAAAATGGTTTTGGGCATTGTTGGGAGAGAGCTTTAAAAGTTACGCTTCAGTCCGTTTAAGGCGGCAACACGATAGGCCTCAGCCATGGTTGGGTAGTTAAAGGTTGTTTCAATGAAGTAATTCAACGAATTTGCCTTACCCTGTTGACGCATGATGGCCTGACCAATGTGGATAATCTCAGCCGCATCTTCACCAAAACAATGTATACCCAGCAATTCTAGCGTTTCACGGTGGAATAATAACTTGAGCATACCCACGGTATGACCTGAAATTTGTGCCCTGGCGAGATTTTTGAATTCGGCACGCCCTACTTCATAGGGTATCTGTTCTTCGGTCAGTTGCTGTTCGGTTTTTCCCAGGGAGCTGATTTCCGGACTGGTATATATTCCGGTTGGAATATCCTTGACCAGTGACCAGTCTGGCTGGCCATGCGCAATGTGTAACGCTGAAAAACGCCCCTGGTCGTAGCTGGCACTGGCAAGACCTGGTGGCCCTATGACGTCACCTACGGCATAAATATGGGGCTTGCTGGATTGAAAGGTTTCATTCACTTCAATCTGGCCGCGGTTATTCAGCTCTATGCCAATCTTCTCAAGTCCCAGTCCTCTGGTATTACCACTGCGACCATTAGCCCAAAGCAAGACATCAGATTTGAGCTTCCTGCCAGACTGTCCATGTAATACGACACCGTCATCCAGCACTTCCACAGATTCATAGGTTTCGTTATGACGAATCATCACACCCTGATCACGCAAATGATAACTGAGTGCATCGGTAATCTCATCATCAAGAAACGATAAAAGCCTGTCGCGGGTATTGACCAGGTTCACCTTTACATCAAGATTGGCAAAGATTGAGGCATATTCACAGC
>JABDQZ010000216.1 GCA_013041975.1 Gammaproteobacteria bacterium | reverse complement strand
GAGTACTTTCATTTGAAGTATTGCCTTAGGCTCTACTGCCCAACTTAATTTTTATTTTGATGCGGTCGATTTTCTTTGTATTTGCTCAAGTTCAATACGTTTGATTTTTTCCAAAGCCTGCTCGTTCAATTGCCGATTATTGGATATAAGGTCCGCAATCAGCCCAAACAGGAACGTGATAAACCCCATCAACAGCAGAACGCTGCCTAATACAAGTGATTGCACATGCCCACTGCCGCCGGATGTTAAATAGAAATAGAGAAAGCGAAATATCGGCAATATGCCTATAGCACTCAAAGTCATGCCAAGATAGAAAAACACCTTGAGTGGTTGATACATGGCATAGACACGGATAATGGTGGTTACCTGTCGCCCTATAAAGCTGAAAATACTTTTGGATAAACGTGATTCACGTGTTTTTGAGTTGGTGCGGACTGGAACAGAAGTCACTGCCAGGTTTCGCTTGCCGGCCTGGATAAGGATCTCAATGGTATAGCTAAAAGAGGATAAGACGTTGAGTTTAATAGCTGCGTCCCGGCTAAATGCTCTGAAGCCACTCACCGCATCGGGCACTTCCAGTTTCGAAAGCCGGCGGACCACTCTACTGCCCAGTTTTTGCAGAAATTTCTTGCGTGCAGAAAAATGCTCAATGTTGTCAGTCTGTCGGTCGCCAACGACTATATCTGCTTCATGTTTAAGGATAGGGGCAATCAACCTGGCGATATCTTCTCCGTGATACTGGTTGTCGCCATCCGTATTGACGATGATATCTGCACCAGCCTTGAGGCAGGCATCCATACCGCGACTGAAAGTTTTTGCCAGACCAATATTTTCCTTGTTACAGATGATGCGTTCGACACCATGCTGACGAGCGACGTTAACCGTGTCATCGGTGCTGCCATCATCAATGATGAGGATTTCTACCGAACTGATGCCTTCAAATTGACGAGGAATTTCAGCCAGGGTCTGAGGCAGGGTGTCGGCTTCGTTATAGCAGGGAATCTGGACAATTAATTTCACGGTTGTTTCAGTGTCGTGCTGTAAGTTATTAACTTATTATAGTGTGCAATTGCCTGTTGCTGGTCAGTATAATTGCCTGTGATGAATACCAGGTATTTTTCCGGTTGCGGTTTTCCCAGGGAAAACGGCAGCGGCCCATGGCCGCCCCAGTAAAAACCGGAGAGATATTGATTGGACATCGTTGTTGAAAGCGTCTTTAAAGGTAATTCAATCAGTTCAACCAACTGAAAATGTTTTTGATCTGGCAAGCTGACGTTGGTGTTGTTCACCGGTACGATCAGAATGTCATCCGCTGAAAAGGCCGGGTTTTGCTGGTCCAGGGCCATTGCGCCAACTTTTTCCATGTAATACTGAAACCCCCAATGACCCTGAAACCAGGTTTTTCCCGGGTAGCTTTTGAGTTTTTCATGGATTGTATTGGCAAATGCCCGTTGAGTATTTGCCAGCGTGGTATCGCCGTGTAATACGACCAGGGATATCACGCCTGACAGTATGAGTGGCAATAGACGATTAAACGAGAACGGGTAATTGAAGTCATTGGTTCGTTGTAGCTGCATGGCAATAAAAATGGCTGTCACTGGAACCAGCGGAGCAAAGGTTCGGGCACTGATGGTCCAGTTCATATAAACGGCAAACCCCAGCGTGCCCCAGAACCAGAAAAACAGCAGCCATACTTCTGCATCAGGCTTTTCCAATACGGTTTTTATCATCATCAGCATCAACTGAAAGCCGCTAAAAAGAAATATTAAGAAGAGAGCGATGCTTATCACTGGCTGGCTCTGCCAGTCCGTATTGAATAATTGCATTTGGATTGCGAAGAAGGTGGTCAGTGCAGCCAGAATCAGTAGAAAACCACTGAACAAAACTGCAGATTTTCGTTTCCAGAAGTAAGGAGTAAAGAAAAATACGGCGAACAGGCAGCCGCCGAGATAAGAAATCCCGCTTATCGTGCGTTCAGCAAACGATAAAGCGCTTTCGTTATGACCAATCTGAAAGGCATAGCTTGTTGCATCCGTTATCAGGCTGAAGTCATAGAGGGCCTGGGTGTAGAGCTGATAGAGCAGTAATCCAAAAACTGGAATCAAAAAAAATAGTAACTGTCTGCAAAAATGACGCTTTTTTATCAGTGTGTAGGTAAACAGGAGCGGAATCAGGCTGATAGCAAAATATTTTGACAGTGCTGCCAATAACATCAGCATTGCCGAGAAAAACAGGTATTTCCAGTTATTTTCATTGGAACCTTTCAGCCAGAAATAAACAGCCCAGGTATACAAAGCCACCATGAAGATATCGGTCATGATGTTGCTGGCAGACACCAGGAAAACGGGTGAAACCGCTGCCAGTAAACCAGCCAATAGTGAGGGTGATGAATAATATTTTGCCAGGGCGTAGGTTCCGGTGCTGACGGCTATGGCGGGTAATAAAAAGCCCATATGTATTGCCGTTTCACTCCACCCGAACAGCAAGGCTATCAGGGCAATGAAATAGGATGACAATGGTGGGTTCTGGTTGGCAAGGTACATCGTATCCAGGTAACCGAACCAGTTAACCACCAGGCCGTAAAAATCTGCCGGACTTTTGTGGATCTGCTGCGCGGTCCATAAATACATCGGATCATCAATATGGAATGCCTTGCCCAGAAAAGGAGCCAGCAACAGGATGGTGACGGCACTGATAATCAGATAGGGGCTGACAGGAATGGTTTTAGGCGACAATGAAATATCCTTATCTGTATCATGCAATTATGATCATTTAGAAAAAATATGGTATTGAAATTCAAACAAAAAAACCCATATGAAGGCCAGTAGAATTTAAAATGAGATTTTAATCATGAGAATGGAACGTTTAACCAGCAAATTCCAGATTGCCCTCGCTGATGCCCAGAGTGTCGCCGTGGGGCGTGATCACCAGTTTATCGAACCGGTGCATTTAATGACAGCCCTGCTTGACCAGGAAGGTGGTTCAGTTCGTCACCTGCTGACCAAGGCCGATGTCAATGTTAATCAGTTACGCTCGAATCTGGGTGAGGCACTGGACAAGTTGCCCAGTATTGAAGGCGCTTCTGGAGAGCTGCATATTTCCAATGACCTGGGGCGTTTGCTGAATAAATCAGACAAGCTGGCCCAGGATCGCAAGGATCAATACATTTCCTCTGAACTTTTCGTGATCGCGGCACTGGAAGACAAAGGCCAGCTGGGTGAGTTATTGCAAAAAGCCGGAGCCAGCAAAGGTGCCCTGGAAAAAGCCATTGACGCAGTGCGTGGTGGCCAGTCAGTGGATGACCCCAATGCAGAAG
>JABDQZ010000212.1 GCA_013041975.1 Gammaproteobacteria bacterium | reverse complement strand
CTCTTTATCAGGGGCCTGTCCGCAAACTGCTGGCTGACAACAGTCACTTTATAGTGGGATTCTGAACCCTCGGGTACGTTGTGATTGTGGCTTTCATCGAGGACTTCAATATAAACCGGAAAAAAAGTCTCGATAAGTTGCTCTCGAATGCGATCGACCCTCATGAAAAGGCTCCGTCATGTAAAAACTCTTTTGATTTTACACGCTGGAGCCTTGGGTAAAAGCCCGTTATTCTAAATGTTATTCTTGACCGGGGTCGTCGATATGACCAAGGAAAAATTTTATGAAAAAGATGGCTATAACAATGACAAAGGCAATAACACCAAAAGAAAGAATGCCTACCCAGTCACTAAAAAGTTCAGTCCAGAGTTCCATTACACGTTCCTCTTTGTATTAATTTGATCATGATCTAATTATTATTATGGGCACATTAATCTAATTTTCTCTTGTTATTCAAATGGTTAAAAGGGGGATAACTGATTCAGGTCAATAAATTTTGACAAGATTTAGATAAAAGTCCTGGGCACTGCTTTCACCAACATAACGCCAGTTGACATCGTCATTGCTGGTAAAAATCATGTAACGTTCTGATTCAAGTGGCTCTTCGCTGATGTTTTCTACCAGGAAACGGGTGTGGACGATGACCTTGTTCTTTTTTCGACCAAGCGGAATACCGCTGCTTTTTCTGCTGGAAACCAGCGTGACGCGCGTGGTCACCATGTCGGCCACCTTGTTAAAAATCTGCCCCAATGATTCATTGTTAAGGGTGATGCTGAACTCATTGGAGGTTTTGTCGCGGTATTCACTGACCAGTTGCTGATCAACGCTTTTCAACAGGTAGTGATTGTTCAGGTGAGTCAGTGGTGTAAATTCCAGCGTGGCCAGCGCGGCAGTAACCAGAGTGAATAAAAACAACAGAAAACGCATTACATGCCCTCCCAGAATTCAGAATCACGTGCCAGAAACTGATCATGTGGAATGTAGTGTGAGCCGTCACAAGAAAAGTTCAGCCCTACGATACCGTTGAAAATATTCAGTGAGCCGGCCCTGAGATAGATGGTGTCATCAGCAAAACGTAAATGCTTGAATGTATCGAGAATAGGTCGTACCTGGTCTTCCTTGACGACAGCGGTTTTCGGGTAAGGCCTGCGCGGGTAGGCCAGCACAACATCTGGATCAACCAGGGCGTCGTAGGGAAGAATACGGTAGCGATAAGGGTCGTCTATGAACCACAGGGTACAACGGCTGCTGGAAAAATGTATCTTGCTGTGAAACACCCCGTTTTCTGTCATCAGTTCTTCAATGACGGGTAGTATCAGATCGATTTGTTCATCGAGTTTGCTGTCAATGCGGCATTGCTGAAAGACATTACTGCGAATCGCCGGGTCACCCTTCAATTGTTGCCATTGGCCGGGTTCATCGTAGATTTCGCGTGTCAGCGGCAGATCCCGAAGATCAAAGTCTGCACCGAGATAACCGATCAATTCCTTGTCTTTGAATATTTTTTGTACACCAGTGACAGAAGGCCGATTCGCCCGTAAAGAAATATAGGCTTCTGACAGCGTCATATCCTGTTTTTCGGAAATTTCCTTCATGTAAGGTCTTGAGGAGCGATCGCGGCCAAAGTCTCTGCTCTCAAATCCTTCTTGTGTGATGTTGTCACTGATCTGGATTGCGTCGGTACCCATGACGTAGAGGTAGCGCCCGTAAGGCAATCCCTGCAGGGCTTCGGTTAAAGCCTGGTTGATTTGTTGCCGGTCAGGCCAGACTGAAGCACAGCGCTTGGCAGCGCGAGACAACGGGTCAAGCAGCATGTTGTAAAGTGAAGTGCGTTGGCGATTGATGCTTTCCTGCAACGTCGGGTGCATGGTCAACTGTTCTTGTCAGGTGTATAAAGGCCGGACGGAAATGCGGACACGTTGGTATTGGCGTCCAGCTCAAGTATCTTGTTTTGTCCGCGTTTTTCCACCTCATCGATACGGATAATTGAATGCATCGGGATGGTGACTTGTTTGACGCCGGAAAATTCTGACTGCAGTTTTTCTTCGGCGGGGTCAACGACCAGAGAAGTGGTCTCACCAAAAATCAGTCCCGAAATTGTCACAAAACCATACATATCTGCCTGGTGTACGGACTCGGCATGTAGCTGGTAGACTTTACCCTGATTGATAAAACTGATACGGAAAATATTCATACAGGTATTTTAATGGCGAAGAGCGTTTTACACCAGACAGAAAAAATGCCCATGGGTGAGGGGTTGGGACTTGCCGAGGTGCTGGATGGATTGCCGTACAATGCTGATGGACTGATTCCTGCCATTGCACAGCAGTATGATTCGCTGGAAGTGTTAATGATGGCATGGATGAATCGTGCTGCCATTGAGGAAACGCTTAACACCGGCAGGGTGTGCTACTGGTCCCGTTCCAGGCAGGCCTATTGGCGCAAGGGTGAGTCATCAGGGCAGGTGCAGGAACTGAAAACGATGCGTTTTGACTGTGATGGCGACACGATTCTTCTCCTCGTTGATCAGACAGGCCCGGCTTGTCATACAGGCAGAAGAGACTGTTTCTACAATGTGGTGAAAGGTAATGAGGTTGTCGTTGATGCAGAACCACTAATTGATCCTGAAGAACTGTACGGAAAAAAATAACCTTGGATATCGAACCACTTCGTGCTTTTGAAGATAACTACATCTGGTTGATAACCCGAGACGACACTGATGCTTGTGCCGTGGTAGATCCTGGTGATGAGGAGCCGGTTATCTCTGTGCTTGAAAAGCGGGATCTGAGGCTGACGTCGATACTTGTCACTCACAAGCACTATGATCATACCGGTGGTATTGATGCATTGAAAAAGCGTTACCCTGGTGTTGAGGTATTTGGTCCAGGCAATGAATCCATCAGTCAGATCAGTCGTTCAGTAGAAGATCACCAGCAGATTTCACTGCCTGGTATGAACCTGGACTTTGAAGTTTTATCCATTCCTGGTCATACAGAAGGTCATGTGGCCTATCTGGGCAATGGCGTGTTGTTCTGTGGCGATACCCTGTTTGCCGGTGGTTGTGGTCGTGTCTTTACCGGCACCTTCGAGCAGATGTCCGCTTCGCTTGACCGAATTCGAAAATTACCGCCGGAAACACAGCTATACTGTGCTCATGAATACACGCAGGCCAATGTGGGTTTTGGTTTGTGGGTGGAGCCGCAAAGCGAGGTATTGAAACAGCGCCAGCAGTCGGTGGAAGCTGCTGTGGAGCAAGCGATACCAACAGTACCGTCTTCGTTACAGCAAGAGCTCGATACCAACCCTTTCTTACGGGTTGAACAGCAAAATGTTATTTCAGCGGCTGAACAATGGGCTGGCAGGCCATTAAATAACAATGCTGAAGTCTTTACTGCGTTAAGGCGGTGGAAAGACAGGGATTACGATTGAAGAGGGCAAACCCATGACCCTGAGACTGATAAAAAATGCGACCATAGCTAACGATGGGCAGGTTTCAGAAGGCGACCTGTTAATCAGGGAAGGGCGTATCGAAAAAATTGCTTCTTCCATTTCAGTCATGATGAGAAATTAAAATGGACCTGGAACAGGAAATCGAAAATCACCTTGCATGGATAGATGGCATAGCATCGTTGTTGGATGCTGAAGAATTCTCTGAAGCGGACATGCAGAAGATCACCAGTCATAATACCTGTGAGCTGGGGCACTGGTTGAGCGCAGAGGGCCTAGAACTCTACAAGGGAATGCCTGAATTCAGACAATTGGTTGATAGTCATGAAGTATTTCACAAACTGGCAGGTGAGCTGATAGCGGCTATTCAGTCAGGTGAAGAAAGTAAAGCGGTTGAAGTGGAGCAGGACTTCATCAGAATGTCTCAGGAAGTTGTTGGATATCTTCAGCGATTGCAGGAAGTCAGTAACAGCACGTGACGGGGTTTACAGCCAAGCTGTTTTGACTTTCGTTTATTCAGTCAGCTGAGTATTTATTCTGGCCATATCCAGTGAAAAATTTGAACCGATCGCCAAGAATAATCGCAGAAGATTAAAGTAAATTCACCAGCTGCCGTTGTTTACGTTGAGCATGTATAAAAATTTCGAACCGGCTGCCTGGATATCCTCAAGTTACAGATTTGTGTCTGTAAAACATTAACCAATGTTATTAAATCAGAAAAATTTACGCGTTGTTGTTTTTGTTTCGTTTCTGGTTATTTCAGTTATTCCGGTTTTATTGCTCAGCTGGTGGGTAATGGATTCAGCGCGGGACAATGAATATGAAGCTGTTGAAGAAAAACACCTGCTTGTAGCAAAGAACCTTTCTCTGGCTCTTTCAAGGTATGCCCAGGATACAGTGGCAATACTGGAGTTCATAGCTGGGCATTCGCTGGAAAATATCGACAGTAAGTTTAGAAAACTGCTTCATTCACAAAATATTTCAAGCCTGCGGATTTTTAATAAGTCCGGCGAACAAGTCTCAGCACTATCAACTGCAGATATCTCAGTACCCGGAGCCTTAACCTCTGCACAATTGAGCGCCTTAAAACAGGCGGCACAGAACACTGAAACAGTTTTCCTGCCAATTCAACATGATAGCAAGGGTCAGCCGCGCATATTAATCATTACGCCTTTGTTTGGTGATAGGCAGTACTACCTGGTAGCAGAAATGACAACAGCTTACTTTTCCGTGCTGCAGAGCAGAATTAAATTTGGTGTTCTGGGACATGCTGCCATTGTTGATCAGGTTGGTAATGTGCTTGCGCATCCAAAAGCTGCATGGGTCAGGTCGATAAAAAATATCTCAAAAGTGTCCGCCGTTAAGCGCATGATGGGTCGTGATACGGGTGTTGAGCAGTTTTATTCGCCAGCAAAAAAGGCCGATATGATCGCAGGACTGACCTTTGTCGAAGAGACTGGCTGGGGTGTCATGGTGCCTCAACCTGTGGCTGAACTGGAAACCCGAATAGAACAAATTAAATATGCCACTATGGGTGTTAGTGCATTTGGAGTTTTGCTGGCTATTTTAATCAGCTGGTTTCTTTCAAACAGACTGTCGCGCCCGACACAGCAGCTATCGGCCTGGCAAGAGGCGGTTCTTGATAGTGCAGATTATTGTGTTATTTCAACGGATACGCACGGTGTTATTGCGACGTTTAACAAGAAAGCTGAACAGATGCTTGGTTACGCTTCTGCTGAGCTTATTGGAAAAAAAACGCCAGCCCTCATTCATGACCCGAATGAAGTCAAGCAGTATGCAGAAACACTATCAAACGAATTTGGAGAATTGATAGAACCTGGTTTTGAGGTTTTTGTCAAAAAGGCTCGAGCAGGCCTTATTGATGAAAGGGAGTGGCATTACATACATAAAAATGGATCGAAACTGCCTGTATACCTATCTGTTACAGCCTTACGTTCAGTCAGTGGCGAGGTTATTGGTTTTTTAGGAATAGGAACGGACTTAACAGAACGCAAGGCGATGCAGGCAAACCTAAGGGAAGCTGAGATGCTTTATCACGCGTTATTTGACAACGCGGGGGATGCAATCATCTTACTTGATACAGAAGGTACTGTAACGGACTGCAACCCGGCTACATTGGAGTTATTCGGATGTACGAGGAACCAGTTCACCGGTAAAAGCATTGATGAGTATTCGCCTGAATTGCAGCCTGATGGCCTGACTTCACTAGAAAAAGCACGAAAGATTCTGCAGGCTACAGTCACCCATGGAGAACAATTTTTTGATTGGTTGCATGCCAGGCAGGACGGGGCAATATTTGATGCCGAAGTCAGGCTCAGCAAAGTAGAAATTAAAAACAAACCATACTTCCTGGGCATTATCCGTGATATTACTGAACGTAAAAGCCTGGAAAAGAAACTTGCTTTTCAAGCAGGTCATGACAGCCTTACCGGGCTGCCAAATAGAAAATCTCTGCATGAAGCCTTTCCCCGGCATGTCAAAGCTGCTGATGCGTTAAATAACTCGATTGTCATGATGCTGCTCGATCTGGACAGGTTTAAAGAAATTAATGATACGCTGGGTCATCACCTTGGTGATCAGGTGCTTGCGCAAGTTGGACCTCGGTTGCGCAATAGATGTCCTGATGAGGCGGCCACCATTGCAAGGCTCGGTGGAGACGAATTTGCCCTGATTATTTCTACTGATATAACCACTGAAAACTTACGTCTGATGGCAGAGGACTTGGTTGAAGCCTTGAGGCGACCTTTTCATGTTGGTGGTTTTAATGTGACAGTAGGTGCAAGTCTTGGTGTTGCTATTTATCCTGAGCATGGAAAAAACAGTCATGAGTTATTAAGAGCCGCAGACGTCGCAATGTACTCCGCAAAAAAACGTTCTGTTGGTGTGGCATTTTATGATCCCTCGACCGATGAATACAGTACTCAGCGATTAACGCTTGCAAATGAATTAAACCTGGCAATTCAGGAGAAACAGTTTGTATTGCATTACCAGCCCAAAATCAATATCGCGACAGGAAAGGTTTCAGGCTTAGAGGCCCTGGTTAGATGGGATCACCCGAGAGAGGGGTTGATGTATCCCGGCAGCTTTCTGGATATTGTTGAAATGAGTGATGTGATTAACTTATTTACTCAAGCGGTGACAGAGTTGGCAGTAGCCGATAAAAAAAGAATGCTGACAATGGAGATAAGTCAGACCATAGCGATAAATTTATCTGCACGAAATTTGATTGATAATACTTGTTTTGACGCAATTGAATCATCATTGGCAAGGAATAATCTCTTACCATCAGAAATTGAACTGGAGCTAACCGAATCTGCTGTGATGCAAGATCCCGATAATGCCGTGGAAATAGTCAATAAATTCCATAGCAGGGGTATTAAAACAGCTATTGATGATTATGGAACCGGATATTCATCGTTATCATATTTGCGTCAGTTATCCGTTTCAGCGCTGAAAATTGATCGTTCATTTGTAATCGAGATGCGTAAAAATACACAGGATAGTGCCATCGTAAGATCAACCATTGCGCTTGCTCACAGTTTGGATTTAAAAGTCATAGCAGAGGGTGTAGAAGATAGTGAAACGCTTGAGTTGCTAAAAGAAATGCAGTGTGATGAAGCGCAGGGATATGGTATTTGTCGACCACAACCACTTGATGAAATTATTACCTGGATAAAATCGAATTAGATGGAATTGTAGGGTCGTGCTAACTTATTGGGATAATGCCAGTCAGAATGTTCTTCCTTGTTATCAATTGCAGTTAATGTGCGCAATCAAGACCTACGCTTCCGCATTTTGGACAGACTGAGTCATAGCGCATTCTTTCAAGTGTATCATCAGTATATTCTTTGGAACGAATCATCTGGTAAGAATTACAGCGAGGGCAATAGCAGAATAAGCTGAAAAACTCGGTCGGTATATCTATTATCTCTGTTTTTTCTGTCTCCATTCCAATGCTCATCAATTTGCCAGGTGATGGAATAAAGATACATTGATTCTCATTTCAATAATGAGAACTGGGTCGAATAGAAGTAAATACGATTGTCATTTTTCTTTATTGACGGCGCCTTTTACTCATGGTGAGCGAATCTTGGGTATTCGCCATCAATATACAAAGTGCCTTAGAAGGTATTGCTGATAGCGCCTTTCTCTATCCCCTCATACGCATAGATGGAAAACTGGCTACCCGGTTGAGAGACTTTCAGTTCGCCGGCTATATGCCCTGCCAGGTTTTCAACCGTTGTGTCAATGTCTACCAGGTAACAGCAGCGGGCAGGAATGATTAATTCAAACAGTCCCTGGCAGGCTGTGTAGCGAAAATGTATGTAGTCAGTACCGTTTTCTGAATACTGCTCATGGATATCACTTCGTGTGCCGATGTAAATATCTCTCCATCTTTCTGACCATTCCAATTCCAGGTCATGGCGATGATCATCCTGTTCCAGGATTTCGATGCATGATCTGTGTCCATGAGCGATACGCTGGCAGTTTCCAGCATGATGTTTCAGTCCGTGGCTGTAATGATAATATGGGCCATCGATAGTTTCCGGGTACAGCCTGATGTCAATCTGTTCAACGTTATCTGGCAGGATTTTGCCAAGTTTTTCGGTGATGGCTTCAGCCATCTGTTGTTCATTGATTTCCTCACAGGGTAACGAACAGTAGGCAGATTCGGGTGCTATGTGAACGATCTTTCTGCCGTCTATTAATCTGAACGTGTTCTGCAGGCGTTTGCCACTGGTTTTGCTGCTGCTGCCATCATATTTTTCAGGGATCACCAGTTTGTGGTCAAAATCATCATCAATCAGTTGTTTAACCTTTTTTTTCACATCGGAAAAATCCAGTACCATACCCTGATGATCCAGGC
>JABDQZ010000204.1 GCA_013041975.1 Gammaproteobacteria bacterium | reverse complement strand
GCTGATAGCCGTTTGTCACTTTTCAGAGCACGGTTTCCAATGATTTGCTCTTTTATTGAGCATGAAATTCAGTCACAAATATTTCAAATTCAGGTATGTCTTTAATTTCATTATAAAGTTAGCTAATGCTAATAAGTGGCATGCAAGTTGCTGCTATGCAGGCATGTTTTGAACTTGCTGATCTATAGGAGTACTTGAAGTGAGACAGGTTAAATACGAAGTTACCTTTCACCAGTAACCTGGGGTTAACAATGAAAACAACCTGCGTGTTTCTGTTGAGCTTGGTAATGGTAAGCTCTGCTCATGCCCGAACAGTCTGGCTGTTAGTTCCCAGCCATTACTGGAGCGATCAACAATGGAGGCCTACCCAGGTGATCAGGTTCGATGATATTGAAAGTGATACGTATTATGGACATGAGCAATGCTTGCTTGCACAGAAATTTATGACGAATACATCGCCAAAACCTGCCTATAGTCTTTGTCTGGCAAGGCAGCCTGATTCCAGACTATGGAATTAAAAGTAAATGCCGAACACATTGAAAATATTCAATGTCTAAAATGAATTCTCCGGTATCGTATTTTCATTCATTTGAATTTATTGAACGTCGGGAGATACGTATGAAAATTTTTGCTTTGGCAACTCTGGTAGTTTCATTTGTTTTTATTGCCGCAGACTTGTCTGCTAAAGAAGTTATCATCCCCTGGCATTGGGATGAAGTTGTCTACGTCGAAGAAGATGAGCAGACAAAGAGCGAAAGTGTCAAGCAGGCCGAAGAATATAGTGATTTAGGTTGGTAAGAATTATCGTATTCGCTATTGAGATTTTTGCGGTAAAAATTTGCGGCTAATTGCTCGATTTGGGCAATAAGGGCTTTTATACTTCTCATATTCAAAATCGATAAGTAAGAATTATGTTAGAGGATAAAGACTGCACGCTGATAAATGCTGTGTGTGAAATGGTTGAAGGCTCGTGAACGAGTTGGTTTTAGTTGCCGCACTGGCAAAAAACCGGGTTATCGGAATCGATAACAAACTGCCGTGGCGCTTGCCCGATGACTTAAAGCATTTCAAAAAACTGACACTGGGCCATAGCATCGTTATGGGAAGGAAAACCTGGGAGTCGTTACCGGGCGTTTTACCTGACAGGCACCATATTGTGATAACACGTGATCTGGATTACCCGTCTGCAAATGCACAGATTGTGCACTCTATAGAACAGGCCATTTCCCTGGTTCCCGAGGAGGAGCCGGTCTTCATTGTTGGCGGAGCCAATCTTTATCAGCAGTTACTGCATCAGGCTGACCGAATGGAATTGACGCTGGTAGATGCTGAACCGGAAGGAGATGCATTCTTTCCGGAGTGGGATACTCAGCAGTGGCAGGAGGTCACGCGTGAACACCACGCGGCTGATGATCGCCACAAGTTTGCTTTCGACTTTATTCGGCTGCAACGCATCCAGTAATTCAGGCACGTATTTCTCCCAGTAGACTTTCCGCCATGGAAAGCGCCTGGTTTTCATATCCTCCGCCAAACAGATTCATATGATTAAGAATGTGGTAGAGGTTATACAGCCTTTTACGTACCGGGTAACCGGGCTCCAGCGGAAAAGCCTGGTTGTAGGCATCGTAAAAACTGCGACTGAAACCACCAAACAGTTCCGTCATGGCAAGATCGGCTTCGCGGTCACCGTAGTAAACAGCCGGGTCATAAATCGCAGGCTGACCTTTATCATCAAACGAAAGGTTGCCTGACCACAAGTCGCCATGCAGCAAGGATGGAAAAGGATCGTGCGAAAAAAACTGGTGGCATTCATCAGCCAGACGTGAAGCCTTGTCGATCACGTGACGGCTGTAGCCATTTTCTGCTGCCAGTTTTATCTGGTATCCGAAACGGTGAGTTTTCCAGAATTCGCTCCAGTCAGCCGTCCAGTCATTTATTTGTGGTGTTGAGCCTATGGTGTTATTCATCGACCAGCCAAAGCGCTCACTGCGAATCCGGTGCATGTGAGCGAAGTTTTCACCTGCCATTGCAAAAGATTGCTGGTTGCCACCACCCAGTTGCAGGCTTTGCAGTACCAGCCAGGCGGTTTGGGGATTTTTACCGGAGCAGATGACAGCAGGAATTACAAAATCGCTTTGAGCCAATTCCTGTAATCCGGCTGATTCTGCCTCAAACATGGTTATCAGTTCAGGCCTGTTCAGTTTTACAAAGTAGCTGGTATGGCCATCAGAAATTTTCATCGTCTGGTTAATCGAGCCACCGCCAGCATGCTGGTTGCGGTCAGCAGTGAAGGTTTTGCCTGTGGCTTTGGAAATGGCCTGTGAAAGTGTATTCAGAATATCCATGAGGGAAGTTCCATTGAAATTGTCATTTTACTTATACACACCATAATTCAATAACATAGCGATTATTAGGAATAATTTTCTTTAACTTGTAATATATTAACAGATTCTATAACTATATGATTTTAAATGGAAAACATATTTTATTCGAAGATAAGTATTATTTTTTATAGGGCTTCGAAATCAAAGCGCAAAATAAAAAAATATTTTATCCACAAAGTTATCCACAGGTTATTGGGCTGATTGTGGGTAACTGCTCTGCTAAAGTGTGATGATGTCAAACAACCCAGTAATACGTGTCGCCGTTGCGGTGCCATTGCGCGCGCTTTTTGATTATTTGCCTCCAGAAGGTGTCAATATTGGCGATTTAAAGCCGGGAATACGTCTGCGAGTGCCTTTCGGACGCGGAGAACGGATTGCTGTTCTGGTTGAGGTTGTACAGCAATCAGAGGTTGCGCCGGAATTACTCAAGCCAGTCAGACAAGTTCTGGATGAGTCCCCTTTACTGGAAAGCAGTTACATTGAGTTTCTGCGTTGGGTGGCTGGTTATTATCATCATCCATCCGGTGAGGTGATACTGTCGGCATTGCCAGTGTATTTGCGCAAGGGCGAGCCTCTGGTCGAAAAGATCGAGAAAGCCTGGCAACTGACCGAGTCAGGCAGAGCGCTTGGGCCGGATCAGTTAAAACGTGCGCCCCGTCAGCAACAAATCATGCAGTTCATGCAATCTCAGCAGGATTCGGTGAGCCGTCAGCAGCTGTCAGAAAATTTTGATAATTTTCAGGCGCCGTTAAAAGTGCTGGTGGATAAGGGATTTCTGCAGCAGACAGAAAAAACCAAGGAGCAAATTCCAGGGCATTCTACAAGTCCGCCGCCATCACTGGCAGTCCAGCAACAGCAGGCGGTTAATAGCGTGCTGCAGCAATCAGGTTTTCAGGTTTCACTGCTCTATGGCGTTACCGGCAGTGGCAAGACGGAAGTCTATGTCGCGATAGCCAATGAAATACTGGCACGTGGTCAACAGGTGATGATTCTGGTGCCTGAAATTGCCCTGACTCCCCAACTGGTATCACGTATTCAGGCACGCGTCAGTGAATTGCTTGTTACGCTGCATTCGGGACTTTCTGAAAGAGAGAGAGCCTATGCGTGGCAAGAGGCAGTCAGTGGTCGGGCACGCCTGGTGATCGGTACCCGTTCAGCGGTATTTACGCCTTTGTTGCAGACGGGCTTGATCATCGTTGATGAAGAACATGATCCGTCCTACAAACAGCAGGAAGGTTTCCGTTACTCGGCGCGTGATATGGCAGTTGCACTCGGTAAGGAAAAAAACTGTCCGGTCGTACTGGGTTCTGCCACGCCATCATTCGAGTCACTGCAAAATGCCTATCGGCGAAATTACCAGTTGCTGAAAATGACAGAGCGTGCCGGCAACGCGAGTTTGCCAAGCATCGAACTGATTGATATTCGCTCTGTGCGACTTGATGGTGGTTTTTCTCCGGTGACCCGGCGGCTGATTGCTGAAGAACTGGAGAAAGACAACCAGGTCATGGCTTTTCTCAATCGCCGTGGTTATGCACCGGTACTTACCTGTCATGATTGTGGCTGGGTGTCGCAATGTCATCGTTGCGATGCGCGCATGACATTGCACGCAGGCAAGAACCGCCTCTGGTGTCATCACTGCGGCCATCAGCAGCCCGTTCCGCCCAAGTGCCCGGAATGTGGTCAGCAAAACCTGATAACCCTTGGTCAGGGTACCGAACAGATTGAGGCGGTATTGAATCGCTACTTTCCCGATGCCAGTTGTGTGCGGATAGACCATGATTCGACCCGTAAAAAAGGCAGCATGCACGAAAAGCTGGATGCCATAAAAGAAGGCAAACACCAGTTGCTGGTCGGTACGCAGATGCTTGCCAAGGGGCACGATTTTCCGGATGTCACGCTGGTCGTAGTGATGGATGTTGATGCCGGTTTTTACGGTACCGACTTTCGTTCCAGTGAGCGCATGTCACAGTTGCTGATGCAGGTCGCCGGGCGTGCCGGGCGGGCAGACAAGTCCGGCAGGGTGGTTATCCAGACCCGCCACCCGGATCATCCGTTACTGCATCTTCTGATTCAGCAGGGGTACGAGGCGTTTTCCCGGCAAGCCCTGCAGGAACGCGAACAGGCCTGTTTTCCGCCTTACGGTTTCCAGGTGTTGATACGCGCTGAAGCCAGTCAGGCTGATTTGCCGGAAACTTTTCTGGAAGCTGCGCACAAGCTGGCTGACAAGCCAGCAAAAGAAGCTATCGATTTCTGGGGACCGGTACCGGCTGCGATGCAGCGTAAAAAAGGGGTGCACCGTTTTCATTTATTGTTGCAGACGGCAAGCCGTGCAGGTCTACATGATTTTCTCCATCAGTGGTTACCGGAAATTGAACGCCTGCCCCAAGCCAAAAAGGTAAGATGGTCGATCGATATCGATCCACAGGATTTTTACTCGTGACATCTCATGGTATGCTTCCTCCCCGTTTTTAGTCCATTTTAATCCCAGACCCCGCAGTCATTTCATGAAACAGCAAATACAACAACTAATGCAGTCCGCCCTGGATGCATTGCACCAGCAAGGCATTTTCTCAGAAGCAGTGGATAAACAGCCTATGATCGAGCGCGCGCGCGACGCGTCGCACGGTGACTTTGCTTCCAATGCGGCGATGATGTTTTCAAAAAAAGCCGCTATGAAGCCGCGGGACCTGGCTGAAAAGATCATTGAAAACATTGCCGATACAGCGTGGCTGGATGAGGTCAGTATTGCAGGCCCGGGTTTTATCAATTTCAGGCTTTCTGCCAATGCCTATCACAGTCTCATTCCGGAAATTCTGCAACAGTCTCATCAGTTTGGCCGCTCGCAACTCGGTAACGGAAAAAAGGTGCAGGTTGAATTCGTTTCAGCAAATCCTACCGGTCCATTGCATGTCGGTCATGGGCGAGGTGCAGCCTACGGCGCAGTGGTTGCCGACCTGCTTGAGGCGGTTGGTTTTGAAGTACATCGTGAATACTACGTCAATGATGCCGGTCGACAGATGGATATCCTGGCTACCTCGGTATGGCTGCGTTACCTGGAACTGGCCGATGAGGAGTTGATCTTTCCTGCCAATGGCTATCGTGGTGATTATGTATGGGATATTGCTGCCACCTTGCACCGTGAACATGGCAATGATTACCGTCATTCAGCTGAAGAAGTGTTTGCCGATGTTCCTGCTGACGAACCTGCTGGTGGTGACAAGGAATTGCACATTGATGCGTTAATCGCTCGAACAAAACAACTGCTGGGGGATAACCGATATCGTTTTGTTTTCGAACTGGCGTTAAACACCATACTAGATGATATCCGCGATGACCTGGGGTTATTTGGTGTTACTTACCAGGACTGGTTCTCGGAAAAGTCGCTGGTTGAATCAGGTGCAGTCAACAAGGCTATCGACAAGTTGCGAGCGGCGGATCATCTCTATGAAAAAGCAGGTGCCTGGTGGTTTCGCTCTACTGATTTTGGCGATGAAAAGGATCGCGTTGTGATCCGCGATAATGGCCAGATGACCTATTTTGCCTCTGACATTGCCTACCATTTGCAAAAGCTGGAACGTGGCTTTGACCGGGTGATCGATGTCTGGGGAGCTGACCATCATGGTTATGTGCCGCGAGTTAAGGCGGCTTTGGAGGCCATGGGAGAGGACAAGGATCTCCTCGATGTGTTACTGGTACAGTTTGCTGTTTTGTACCGTTCGGGTGAAAAGGTTCAAATGTCCACGCGTTCGGGTCAGTTTGTGACCTTGCGGCAACTGCGCAAGGAAGTCGGGCGTGATGCGGCGCGTTTTTTCTACGTCATGCGCAAG
>JABDQZ010000202.1 GCA_013041975.1 Gammaproteobacteria bacterium | reverse complement strand
GGCAAAATCACGCCCCTTGTCTTTCATTTCAGTCAGAATGAAATTGCCTGTACCGTTAATAATGCCGGCAACCCATTCAATCTTGTTGGCAGCAAGCCCCTCACGTACCGCCTTGATGATCGGAATGCCACCTGCAACAGCAGCCTCAAAGGCAACCATGACACCTTTTTTCTCGGCGGCTTCAAAAATTTCATTGCCATGCAGGGCAATCAATGCCTTGTTGGCCGTAACGACATGCTTGCCATTTTCAATCGCCTCCAGTACCAGTTCCCTGGCTGGAGAATAACCGCCGATCAGTTCGACAATAATATCAATCTCGGGATTGTTAACGACAGCAAAGGCATCATCACCCACTTCGACCTTGTCCAGACCCGACAGACCATCAGGATCATAAGCTTTGGCCGCTGCATGTGTAATCTGAATATCACGACCGGCACGACGAGCAATTTCTTCAGCATTGCGAGTCAATACGTTCAGCGTACCGCCACCTACAGTGCCCAGGCCCAATAAGCCAACTTTAACTGGATCCAATGTCATACTCCTTAAAAACTATAACAAACCGTCATTTTTAAACATTTCGCGTATACCGCGAACTGCCTGACGGGTACGATGTTCATTTTCAATCAAACCGAAACGCACAAAACCATCCCCATATTCACCAAAGCCTATACCTGGAGACACTGCCACCTTGGCTTCTGACAGTAGTTTCTTGGAGAACTCGAGCGAGCCCATTCCACGGTAATGTTCGGGAATAGGCGCCCACAGAAACATGGTCGCCCTGGGCTTTTCCACCCGCCAGCCGACTGTATTGAGACCATCACAAAGCACATCGCGACGATTCTGATACATCTGGCAGATTTCCTGAACGCATTCCTGGGGGCCTTCCAGTGCCGTGATGGCTGCAATCTGGATGGGTGTAAAGGTACCGTAATCCAGATAGGACTTGATTCGTCCCAAGGCTGCGATGAGGGTTTTGTTGCCACTCATAAAACCGACACGCCATCCAGGCATATTGTAACTTTTCGATAATGAATAGGACTCAACCGCAATATCATCTGCACCGGGCACCTGTAGAATCGAAGGCGCCTTGTAACCATCGAAAACGATATCGGCATATGCCAGGTCATGTATCCCCCAGATATTGTATTCTTTGGCGATCTCGACGACCCTTTCAAAAAAGTCCAGCTCTACACAATGCGTGGTCGGATTACCCGGAAAATTCAACACCAGCATCTTGGGGCGTGGCCAGGAATCCTTGATGGCTTCAACCAGTTTTTCAAAAAACTCTGTTTCAGAATGCATCGGCACATGACGCACATCGGCACCGGCAATAATGAAACCGTATGGGTGAATCGGATACGCCGGATTTGGCACCAGTACAGAATCCCCCGGTCCCATGGTTGCCAGGGCAAGATTTGCCAGACCCTCTTTGGAACCAATCGTAGAAATCACCTGAGTTTCCGGGTCAAGATCCACGTCGTAGCGATTCTTGTACCAGTTAGCCATAGCACGACGCAGACGAGGAATGCCTTTCGACATGGAATAGCGGTGCGTATCCTTGCGCTGCGCAGCTTCAACCAGCTTGCCTACAATATGTTCAGGCGTAGGCTGATCAGGATTACCCATACCAAAATCGATAATGTCTTCACCCCGACTGCGTGCCTCGGCCTTGAGCTCATTGACGATGGCAAAAACATAGGGGGGTAGCCGCTTGATACGGCGAAATTCATCCATTTCCGGTGTAGACACTTCGAGCCTCTGGGCGCTGACGAGATTGGTCGGTTAAAAACGCTATAAGCTACCTGACTCACGGGGTCTGAGTCAATCAGGATACCCAATAAAGCGTAAAATCAATATACTTAGAACCATGAAACTCTCACTTACCGAAAATTCTGCTGCCTGGTCTATTTCATCCTATAGCGACGGACAGTTTACACTGCGCGGACAACACTTTTCTGGCAGCCATTTTTTTTATCCTTTAAAAAAACCCCAACCCTGGGGAATCACTGCTGTTTCAGAACTGGACACAGGTGTTTTTACTTCTGAGCTTATCGAAGATATTGAGATGATTATAATTGGCTCTGGCAAAACACTGGTTTTTCCAGATGATGAGCAATTGATGTATTTCTATCAGAACAACATTGGTTTTGAAATTATGGATACGGCTGCGGCATGTAGAACCTGGAATATCCTGCTTTCCGAAGACAGGAACGTGATGGCTGCGTTAATTCCTGTATAGAGAATTCGCTATAGACATTCAAACTATTTGAAAATGGTATCTATTGAGTACCCATCCTGCTCAAGGATATTCCTCAAGCGTCTTAATGCATCGATCTGAATCTGCCGCACCCTCTCACGGGTAACACCCAGCTCATTGGCTACCTGCTCAAGCGTAGAGTTTTCATAACCATGCAAACCAAAGCGACGTTCAACCACTTCACGCTGCTTGTCATTCAACTTACCCAGCCAACGATCAAGATGAGCGTTTAACCCGTCACTTTGTAATGTTTCGGTCGGATCTTTCGCCATTTCATCTGGAATACTATCCAGTAAAGGTTTTTCTGCATCTTTACCATAAGGTACATCGACAGAAGTGACCCGTTCATTCAGACCAAACATACGTTTGACTTCACTGATGGGCTTATCCAGAAGTTCGGCAATGTCCTCAGCAGTCGGTTCATGATCCATTGTCTGGCTGAGTTGACGTGCGGCACGCAGATAGACATTGATTTCCTTGACCACATGAATCGGCAACCGGATAGTTCTGGTCTGATTCATGATGGCACGCTCAATGGTTTGGCGTATCCACCAGGTAGCATAGGTTGAAAAGCGGAAACCTCTTTCAGGGTCAAATTTTTCAACTGCCCTGATCAGGCCAAGGTTTCCTTCTTCAATAAGATCGAGTAACGCCAGCCCACGGTTCATATAGCGACGTGCAATTTTGACGACCAGACGCAGATTACTTTCGATCATGCGCTGCCGGCCGGCTGCATCACCTTTTTGTGCAAGGCGTGCATAATGGACTTCTTCTTCAGCCGTTAATAGCTTGGAAGCACCGATTTCACTGAGATAAAGACGAGTAGGATCAAGAATACCTTCAGTAGCATGGGAGCTGGTTTTTGTTTCAGCTACTTCGACAGTATTAGAAACACTCACCTCATCAGAGGCAATCCTGCTGTTGCTGGTTTCTACCTCTTCAATAATCGAGGTATCGGTATCTTCATCCATGAGGACTATATCATCTTCATCGTCACTGCTTTTAGGAGCCATAAGCTCTTAGTCTCCACTATTTCCTCTTTGGTAAAACTGCGACCGGATTAATTGGATCACCATTTCTTCTTATTTCAAAGTGCAGTGCAGGCTTGGAATTATTGTTATTACCCATAAGCGCTATTTTTTTTCCTTTGGTGACCCAGTCGCCTTCTTTAACCAACAGCTTGCTGTTGTATCCATAGGCGCTCAGGTATTTATTGTTATGTTTTATAATAATAAGCTGACCATAACCGATCAGTCCACTTCCACTGTATACAACCTTACCGTCTTCTGCAGCAAGTATTGATTGTCCGGCTTTTCCTGATACTACAATACCTTTGCGTGTGACGTCACCCCGTTTATAGGTTTTGAGCAAACGACCATTTGCAGGCCAACGCCAATACAGTTTACTTTTAAAGCTTGTTTTGGTTTTTGTTTTGCCGGCAACCTTTTTTTCAGTTGAACGTAAAACCGGTTTTACTACTTTGTTAACGGGCTTTTTCTTTGCAACTTGAGTTTTAACTACAACTTTTTTCTCAGGAGGCACCACACGAACAATCTGTCCAACAAATATCTGGTGAGGAGACTTGAGGTTGTTCCAGCGAGCCAGAGTTTGCCAGTCATGGCCGGTACGCCAGGCGATGGAATACAACGTATCTCCCGGTCGTACCTTGTAAAACCTGCCATTGATTTTTACCGGAAGTTTTTGCTGTTTTCGTGTGTCAGGCTGCTCAGAATAAGAAGATACCGGCGCTTTCCAGCTGCTTGTACATGCAGCAAGCAACAACAAGGTCAGAATAGAAAAGTTTCGTCGTAACTGTTGTTTCGTCATGCCTTCACATAAAAAATAACGGCCACGACAGCAATAACCGTTAACCAGCCAAGCAGATCCACATACTGATGGAGTTTCCTTTCCATTTTTTCTCCACCCCAGGCCATTAAGCCCGCCACAAGATAGAAACGTGCGCCCCGCCCAATCAGGGAAGCAAGCACAAAGGGTAAAAACGCCATCGAAATCACACCGGCAGAAATAGTAAATATTTTGTAGGGGATAGGTGAAAAACCGGCAATAAAAATCGCCCAGAAGCCCCATTCATCAAACCATGCCTGGGCTTTAAGAAACTTTTCGTAATACCCCATGTCGTGTAATAAAGGCTCAATCAATTCAAAAGCAAACAGCCCGATAAGATAACCAAACAAACCGCCAAGCACCGAAGCAATAGTCGTTACGGTTGCAAAGCGCCATGCCGAACCCGGCTGGGCAAGACTCATCGGTGCCAACATGACATCGGGCGGAATTGGAAAAAAAGATGACTCGGCAAAACTCAGGCCAGCAAGATAACGCTCGGCATGACGGTGACGTGACCACTGCATTACTCTGGCATATAACGGACTAAAGAGCTTCATGAACTGACTCCACCAAGCAATGGTACAAAACTGACTCGCTCAAGAAATTCCTTCTCATAACCTTCCTCTGTCTTGATCACTCTAACCAACACCTGTTCATCGCGTGTTCCCACTGGCAACACCATAACACCACCCGTTTTAAGCTGATTGACAAGTCCCAGTGGTATGCCTTCCGGGGCAGCAGTGACAATAATGGCATCAAAAGGAGCATATTCTGGCATACCCATTCCGCCATCAGTATGTTTCAGTTTGATGTTTCTAATCTGCAACTGGCGTAAAAGTTTCTGGGCCTGCTGATGAAGCCCCTTGATGCGTTCCACGGAAAAAACCCGGGTAACCAGTCTGGACAATATGGCCGTCTGGTAACCAGAACCGGTTCCTACTTCCAGTACGTATTTCGGCTGCGTGGGATGTTCAATCATTATCTCGGTCATGCGAGCGACAATATAAGGTTGAGAGATTGTCTGACCATAACCAATTGGTAATGCGGTATCTTCATACGCCCGACTGGCTAGCGCTTCATCAACGAACAGATGCCGTGGAATTTCACGGATGGCATTTAAAACCTCGAGATTTTTAATACCTTCAGCCTTCAGGCGGTCAATCAGACGTTCCTTGGTACGCCTGGAAGTCATGCCGATGCCCTGATGATCAATCATTGGTAATTTCCATGGTCAACCATTGATCAACAGATTCAAGTGCATCATGACTGGTCAAATCCACCTTGATCGGTGTTACTGAAACATAGCCGTTTCTGACCGCATGAAAATCCGTTCCCGGCCCGGCATCCTGCTCAGCACCGGCTGGGCCGACCCAGTATATGACCTTGCCTCTGGGGTCAGTCGCCTGTACAACAGGTTCCGCCTTGTGGCGATGTCCCAGACGGGTCGTTTGATAACCCTTCAATTCGTCATAGGGAATATCAGGCACGTTGACATTCAGAATACTGGAAGCATTCATTGGATGACTACTCAGACGCTGAACCATTTCAAGCGCAACCCGGGCACCGGTGTCATAATGTTGAGGATTATGTGATTCCATGGAGACAGCAACGGCAGGATAACCCAGAAAACGTCCTTCGGTCGCTGCTGCAACCGTACCTGAGTAAAGTACATCATCGCCCAGGTTGGCCCCGGCATTGATGCCTGAAACCACCATATCAGGTTCTTTCTCGAGCAAGCCGGTAATGGCAAGATGCACACAGTCAGTCGGTGTACCATCGACACTGACGAAGTCATTGGCGTGGCTTCTGGCTCTTAGCGGGTTTTCAAGTGTCAACGAATTACTGGCACCACTGCGATTGATCTCCGGTGCCACAACACTGATATCAGCAATTGTTTCCAGCACCTCAACCAGCTTCTCGATTCCCGGCGCCTGGAAACCATCATCATTACTGACAAGGATGTGCATTTGTTACTACATATCTATTTATAATAATCTTCGGAAATATACGGCAAAATTGACCGAGTAGACAGGGAAATTTTATTGAAAACTCATGAATAACGATTCAGACGAAAAAAACGAATTCGAACAGGCCATGAATGATGTCACGCCCCTGAAGGACGAACGTGTCACGCCAGTAAAAAAGAAACCGCGGCCGGTGAAACTCAATCTGCCTGTTGACGATAACGAGGATGACAGTTTTGCTGACATGCATATCGAAACCGGCGATGAATTATCATTTCAGCGACCGGGCATTCAGAACAGGCTGTTTTCTGATCTCAAACGTGGCTATATCGAACCCGAAGCAACTCTTGATCTGCATGGCATGCGAGTGACTGAAGCCAGCCAGTCAATGAACCGTTTTCTCAAACATGCTCTCAAGCGTCGTTTACGTTGTGTGCTGGTTATTCATGGCAAAGGCCAGGGTTCCAAAGGGCAACAGCCTGTTCTCAAACAAAAAACCAACCAGTGGTTACGCCAGCGTGATGAAGTACTGGCATTTACCTCGGCACCAAGATGGAATGGCGGGACAGGTGCCACATATGTGCTGCTATCGAGGAAATGGACGGACGAGAACTACTAGGAATAGACCCCATCCTCTCCTTCAGGGCGTGTTTTAAAAAACTTCAATATCCACAAATACTGTAACGGGCAAAGCTCAACCGTTGTTTCGATCATCTGATTCATGGTAACTGTATCCCCCTGCTCATCGCCTTGTGGAAAATCAGCAAATCCATCCAGCAATGACACACGATACTGATGTGCTGCCTGATCGTAACAACTGATAGCAGGCAACACCTTCGCCTTGCAGGATTTCGCCAGCCGACCCAGTACCGGAATCGTCGCTTTTTGCACCCCGCAAAAAGGCGCAAATACCGAAACATCCGGCCCAAGGTCTTCGTCAGCCAGATAGATAACCACTCGTCCCTGCCTGGCATCACTGATGATTGGCCTGAAACCATCTTCACGGGTAAATGTCCGACAACCGAATCTCTGCCGGGCCCTGGCTATGAAGTAATCAACAACCGGATTTTTAAAGGGCTTGTATGGACCACTGCTGGCAAACGCCCTGGTGATAGCCGATACGGCAAACTCCAGGCCCGTAC